>CAZPWZ010000141.1:0-6323 GCA_964590675.1 uncultured Draconibacterium sp. | reverse complement strand
CCCCCAACCCGTAATCTGGCTAGGACCCGATACCTTTACTTCGGTTCGGAGGACTCGGGTGAAATTGCATATGATAAATCAAATGGGTTTTCTGTTCGTTGCTTGAAGGATTAGATGAAAAAACTAATTGTCCTCCCTGGCGCCGGCATCAGCCAGGAGAGTGGAATTAAAACCTTCCGCGATGCCGATGGTTTGTGGAACAATTACCGGATTGAGGAGGTAGCCAGTCCCGATGCCTGGGCGCGTGATCCGCAACTGGTGCTTGATTTCTATAACCTGCGTCGCAAACAACTATACGAAGTTGAGCCGAATGCCGCTCATTACGCACTGGCTGCGCTGGAGCGGACATTCGAGGTTCAGATCATCACCCAGAATGTGGACGACCTCCATGAACGGGCTGGTTCTACCCATATTCTGCATCTCCACGGGGAATTGAAAAAAGTCAGGTCAACCATGGATCCGGATATTGTTTATACCCTCGATGGATGGGAACTGCAGCTGGGCGATCTCTGTGAAAAGGGATCACAGCTGCGGCCGCATATCGTCTGGTTCGGAGAGGATGTGCCGAACATTATGACGGCCACTTCTATGGTAAGAAAAGCGGATGTTTTTCTTATCATTGGAACATCGCTGCAGGTGTATCCGGCCGCAGGATTGTTAAACTTTGTTCCGGGACTGGTTCCGAAATACCTGGTCGATCCATCGGCAGAACACCATCCTTACATCCGGAATCTGACGATCATCAGGGAAAAGGCTTCGACAGGGGTTTTAAAGGTCGCCGAAATGTTGCGTTTATAATTCGCCAACGATCTTGCAAAAATTGCGAATCCTTTCCCAATCCGTGAGGGTGCAGGTAAACTCCGATTGATCCGGTTTGCCCATATAAACGCTGGATTGCCTGAACAGCATCCGGCTGGACTCCTGCTTTTCGAGGTGGATGTGGAGTTCACCGGCGCCGGTTGCCCGGATAAGATCCGGCGCATTGTGCTCCTTTACCCCGCTGCCCGGCATGATGATGATGCGCCCGGCTGCCCTCGCGATCAGTTCCTTAATCAGGAATGCGCCTGCAGGGGCGGTTGGTTGCTGGCCTGAAGTGAGTATGCGGTCAATACCAAGGCTGATGAGATCCTCCATGGCGCTGAAAGGATCGGCAGTCATGTCGAATGCGCGGTGGCAGGTGATTCCCATGGGCCTGGCAAGTCCGGCAAGGATTCTCATCCGTTCCTTGTCGATCGTTCCATCGGGTAGCAGGATGCCGAATACCACGCCATCGGCGCTATGTTCCTTTGCCATTTTAAGATCCGATTTCATGATCTCAAATTCATCATCGGAATACAGGAAATCACCTCCACGCGGTCTGATCATCACGAAAAGGCCGATCTGCAGGTTTTTTCGGGCAAAAGCAATGGACCCGATACTGGGTGTTGTGCCCCCGTCGTGCAGGTTTTCACAGAGTTCAACCCGGTCGGCGCCACCTTTTTGTGCTTCAATGGCAGAGATGGCTGAATTTACGCATGCTTCAATTTTGCGGCATCAAGGTTGTGGGTGAGAGTTCTCTGAGTCTTTTGGTTTGACTCTAATGGCAAATTGAGGAACGGGAAGTGAGTATTTCAAGGTTGGTACCCTCTTGGATTGCCTGTGAACAGTTCGTACAAATATCGATGGAATTTCAGTCTTGTAAAATATTTCTTCTGAAATCCCCGAGGGTGTGATCCCTCCAGATTTCGATACAGCATTGTTTTTTCATATTGCCTGCCGCATATTTTGCATCCTTATCGAAACAACATGGAACTATTTTCCCATCCCGGGTTATCACATAAGATCTCCACATGGGAAAACATGAATTTGGATTTAATTTTTACCGGGTTAAACTGCGGGTCAGGAAAAGGATCATAAAGGGTGATCGTCGGAAACAGCCTTCAGCTTGTCATGTTTCTTTTTCTTCCGCTTTTCCAGGAGCACTTTGCCAAACGAAAACACCTTCGACATCACCGAGGAGGTCGCAGCAACATCACTGATCATGGTTGCGGCAATATTCTTCAGGGTAAATGCCTGAAGGATGTTCCGGTACCCTGTGTGAATATCCGCCTCGGTTTTCATGATCTCAATGCGTAACCGCTGCTTTTCCAGTTCGATGTCCTTCAGCGAATGTATGTTCTGTGATTTTACTCTATAACGATTGCTAGTTTTCATCTTTTTCCTCCATCAGGATTTTAGTTAAATGTGAAACCAAAGGATTGATGAAGAGCTCGTGTCGGCGGTAAAAAATAAAAAAACCGCTGCAAACATAGAAAGCAGTAACGATCAGTGCCCCGACCCACGCAGGACCAACCACATCGCCAAACCAGAAAACAAAGAAAATGGAGAGGAACAACAACAGGAACATGGCAAGAATAAAAAAGATAACTGAGATCAGGAAGAAGGCAGACAGCCTGGCTATCTTCTCTGTGATTACCAGTTTGGCAAGGTCGATACGAAGGTTTACATAATCCTTCACATTTTCCGTCAGGGACGAAAAATTGTCAGAAATTTTTCCAGATTCCATCACTTGTCCTCCTCTTCTCCTGAAACGGCAGGATCGACCGGTCTTTCTGACTTTTCATCTGATGCAAAGGCCGATTTGAAGGCATTCAGTTTTTCTGAAAGATCATCCTGCATCATATCAGCAATGCCCATAATCCTTTTTTTTAACCTTTTACGGGTTTTGGATCCCTTGGCCGGGGCAATAAGCATCCCAACCCCGATACCGGCGGCAAGCCCTACCGCAGCAGCCAGTAACATTTTTGAACCTGATTTTGCCATCTTGGTTGTTTTTTTTATAACGTAAAGTTAACTCTTTTCTGAAATATGATGTATGATCCTGAAATTACTCAGGAATTCGTAAGCCACAATTTTGACAAATCCATAAACCGGCACCGCAACGATCATCCCTAAAATTCCGCCAAGACTGGCAGCGGCAATTACAACAAGGAAAATTTCGACCGGGTGGGCTTTTACGCTTTTTCCCTGTATCAGTGGTGCAAAAACATTGTTGTCAATTGTTTGTACAACGAACATGGCCAGGATGATCCTGATGGCCATCGGAATTATCATGGCATAGTCACCCGTGCTGATCACCCCGGTAACCCCGAGAATAACTCCCAGAATCATTGAAATTATGCCACCAAGATAGGGAATGATGATGATGATACCGGTAAAAAATCCGATTACCAGCGGACTTTTAACGCCAATGATGTATAAAGCAAACGAGTATGTAATAATATTTGCAATAATCTGGATGATCAGTCCGATAAAATACCTGGAGAGGAGATCTTTGCTTTTGAACATCACGCTTTTGATCTGTTCGTTATACTTTTCCGGCGTCAGCAAAAGGATAAAACGCGGGAGCATTTTATTGTCCTGCAAAAAGAAAAATGAGAGAAACATCACGGAGAAAAAATTGAAGAAGAAGGTGCCGGTAAAGGAAATTACCGACGACAGGACGTTGGAAAACATCCCAAGGTCAATGATTTTCAAAACAGACTGTTTCACTGCTGACTCAATGGTGGTTCCACGGGGCATAATGCCATACCGGACCAGCAATGATTGCAATCCTGAAATCTCGTTATGGAAATAGGCTGCCAATGCATTGCCATCGATGTTGCTTACCATGTTGGCCTCACTGATCACGAGGGGGATGAACAGGCTGAACATGCCGGCGACCAGCAGTAAAAGAAGAAAAAGGGTGATGCTGACACTGAGCACATGCGGGAAGCTAAAACGGCCGAATTTCATTTTATCCAAAAAATCAACAACCGGGGCGCCGACAATTGAAATCACGCCGGCGACGATAATAAATATCACAATGTTTGCAAAGTACCAGACAAGGAATCCCAAAGCGGCCGTAAAAAGGACCAGGAAAAAAAGTTTGTTTTTCAGGTAAATCTCACGCATTGAAGTTCGATTTATTTTACAAACCTAGTTGTTTTTTCTGTTTGCATCAACAAAATATCAAAAATTGCAATGATCGTAAAAGATGGGATCAGATCTTTGAAAGCAGCTGGTCGGCGATCAATGCGATCATGACAGTCAACATGAAAATGTTCCCGGCCATGAAGATGACCCTGTAGCGCATCGGGGAGGCAAAGAATAATTGGTAGAGCATGATAATCAGCAGTAAAATATTGGTTGCCATGATCACATAACCGATGATCGCGACCTGCAGGATCCCAAAATAAACCAGGAGGATAGATGCCCCGGAAGAGGCAGTCATCCAGGTCATTACAATTGCCTTGATCCAAATATCGCTGAAAAGATCATTGAGAACAGGGAATCCTGCTTTGCGGTATTCATGTCCATACTTGAGGGTCATCATCCAGAAATGGGGCATCTGCCAGATGAAGATAAAAAAGGCAAGAAACAATGCTTCAGGGGCCAGCAGGTCACCCTCCATGGCGCTCCAACCCATCATGACCGGGATAACCCCGGCCATGGCGCCAGGAACGATTGCAAAAGCAGTTTTTCTTTTCAACCAGGTATACAGACCGTTGTACCAAATGAGATTTGTTACACCAAGAAGGAAGCAGTTCCAATTTGATTTGTACATGAGGATTACCAAGCCGGCAACGATGCCGATCATGGCAATTCGAAGTCCTTCGGCCGGGCTTATCCTGCGTGATGGAATCGGTCGGCGGCGGGTACGCTCCATTCGCTCATCATAAGGCCACTCCTGATATTGGTTGAATGCCGAGGCCCCGGCTGCAAGGAAAAAAATGGCGGCAACCGGCCACAGCATTTCAGATTTAAATTCGCCGCGTTCCAGCACCATGGCAGTAAAGGCCGAAAATGTCACAGCCAGCGACACCGGAAAGCGGGTTAAAATGAAAATATCTCTGAAGCTTGAGGTATGCAAATGAATGAGTTGTTATTCTTGAATTGGCCGGATTGCTATTTGATGGATTTCAGATAGTCGATGATCTTGGTCATCTCATCTTCTGTAACAATACCCTTGTAGGTTTTCATGATTCCTTTTTGATAACCGACCACCAGGTCCTTATCAGGATCATATACCGATGTTTTAAGGTACTGGTCATCAACCGTGACGGTGCGCTCTTTGCCATCGGTTACAACTTTTTCAGACTTGCCATATAATCCTTTGAATGAGGAGCTTACTATTTTTGATCCATCAATGGAATGGCATCCCGTACAGGCGTTTTTCTTTAAAATGACAAGCCCTTCCGGCTCACTCGATTTTTCCGGCAAGGCCTTAAGCCATGCAAGGTAGTCGGCTTCCGGTACCACCTTTGCCTTCGCCTCCATGTAGGAGTGGCGTAGACCGCAGTATACGGTGCAAAGAATATCGTAGGTGCCGGGTTGCTGCGCAATGAACCACATGTAGTTGTCCTTACCGGGAACTACATCTTCCTTTATCCTGAATGCAGGAATATATAAACTGTGAATAACATCGGGAGAGTATAGGTTAAGTTTTACGGCCTTATTGAGCGGGACAACCAGATCAGGTGATTGTTTGCCTCCTTCATATTCAAAGGTCCATGACCACATTTTTCCGATAACCTTGATTGGAATGGCATCTTTGGGGACATTGCGCATCGGGCTGAAAGCGACGTATCCGTAATAGAACATCAGGATCACAAGGATCAGAGGGATGGTTATCCATGTGATTTCCAGGATATTGTTGTCCTTGATCTGAACCGCCTTCGGATGACGTTTCCGGTCATAGCGGTAAACAAAATATAGCATGACAGTTGTGATTCCGACCAGGAAAAACAAACTGATTCCGAATATGATCTTAAAGGCCAGATCAACACCTTCAACAAAATTTGAAGCACCCATATGTTTGATTTACGATGTACGATTTACGATTTATGATTTACGCAATTTTTTCCTGCTGCCTTGTTGCCCAGCGACCCTGCAATCCTGTCCACCTGTCCACCTGTCCACCCGTCCATTCGTCCACCTGTCCACCCGTCCATTCGTCCACCCGTCCACCTGTCCACCTGTCCACCTGTCCATTTGCCCACCCGTCCACTTGTCCGCCTGTCCACAAACTATCTAAAAAGATAATCTGATAATGTAAAAAGGATAACCAGCGCATAAATGAACAATACCATGAATACGAATACCCGAAACAGGGATGATTCGAATTTCAAATGCATAAAGTATGTCAGGACGATGTATGCCTTCACGGAGGCTATCAATAAGGCAATTGCCACCGTAAGGGCCGAAAGATCAATCCAGGTCACTGTGATTGTAACTAATGTCAATGCCAGCAGGGCGATCAATACCCAGGCATTGGCACGGTATGAAGTTATGTGAACGGTTTC
>CAZPWZ010000140.1:2308-6375 GCA_964590675.1 uncultured Draconibacterium sp. | reverse complement strand
ATCCAAGGTACCGGTGACTACGTAGTTCCCTAACGGGGTCCCCATCGGGTAAACCGTATCAACGCCTGTGCCCTCAAGGGTCACGATAAATGGGTTCTGCAAAGGATCATTGGAAGCAATTGCCAATGTTGCAGGATAGGCAATTCCCTCCGTGGGATGGAACCAGATTCCAAGATTGACAGTTTGCAGCGGCTGAACCGAAAGGGGAAGAACGACGGAAGCATCGATGGAATAATGCGAACTTGAAAAAGTCAGACCGGAAATTGTAAGAACTGAGTTGCCGTTGTTTGTAACCGGCAAATACCAGCGCGAATAGGCCCCCATCCGCCGGTCGCCCCAGTCATGCAATGTATCGGTGATGCTGATGTTCGGGCCAGCTATCACGGCATTACCGGTAAGGGTCAGGGTTATCGTTGGATGGATCGGATCGTTGGAATTAATAAAAGCCTGGGTATTCAGGGAGCCAGGAGCCAGCGGCTGATATGTAAATGGAATATTGACTGAATTACCCGGCGTCACAGTTGCCGGCGTACTAAAAGCGCTTGTAACTGGCTGCCCTGTCATAATTCCAACGCTGTTGATCACCAGGTTGGCAGTTCCGGTATTCTGAACCTGGCAATTCCATGTGGGTGAAGTGCCAACGGTTACCGTCCCGTAATTGTATGTTGTAGCGGGAACCGTAATGACCGGTGTTCCTGAACCCAGGAGGTCAACCTTGTATAAGGTGCTGTTACCGCCAAGCTCCCCGGCGCAATACCAAAGGTATGTGCCATCATAAACAACCCCGGAAGGTTTCAATATCTGTGATGCATGACTTTCGATCACAGTGCCGGTGCTGGTCACTTTATAGAGCATGTTGGCATTGTAGTCGGCAATCCACAGATCGCTCCCCTGCAGGCAAATGTCCCAGGGCTGGTTTGCCGGCGGAACAAATTGTGAAAGCACTGTGCCTGATGAGTTTACATGATACACCGTTCCCGGGTCAGGATAATAGGTACACACCCAATAACTTCCATTATCATAGGCGATACCTGACATATAATGATTTGGAAGGGTAATCGTTGAAACCTGCGATCCCGACAAGGTAAACTCAAGTCCAAGCGCAGGCTGGGCTGAACTGCTCGGCTGCTTGATGGTAACCAGGTTCGGACCCTTGTAGGTCAGACCATAAGCATCATCAAACGGGCCAACGCACTGAAGGGTATTCGATCCGTTGGATGGATCGAAGCGGTGCACGTTGCTTCCGTTTGATCCATAGATCCCAAAATAGATGTAGGTTCCGTCCCAGGCCAATCCCGAGGCTTTACCGGGTATGGTGTACGATGCCACTATGGACCAGGAGCCAGGTGATGATGGCAGATCCTGGTTCTGTGCCCCGGATATGGGCGCAATAACCATGAATCCAAGAAAAAGAACCAATGTCAAATACAAACCTGCAGCCTTTTTTTTCATCTTTTAATATTTAGTATTTCCAAAACGTTAAAATGGAATTTCCATAACATCATCGCGGTTGGAACGACCGTGATCCTGTTGTAAAACCAGCAATAGAAATATTTTTGGTTAGGGTTTACAAACAGCGGGATAAAGTTATTAATTAATACTGTTGTTTTCAATTCAAATTCAATTTTTTAACTCAATGCCTGTTTTTTATTAAATTTGGATCATCCTTATTATTATCATTGATCCGTTATCATGAAAAAACTGGTCTGCCTGATGATCCCTCTCCTGCTCGTCATCACAGGGTGTAAAAAAAACGAGAATTCCTATGACCCAATAAGCACCCAGGAGATATTCCCGCTCAAAACCGGGAATCATTGGGTATTCAGGACAACCACCTACGACACGGTCACGGCCACCCATGTTAACGATGTGGTCAAGGACACGCTCTGCAACGGTGAAAAATGGTTTGTACTTACATACGATAACACCATACGGACCATATGCAGAAATAATGGTGTCGGATGGTGGTTTATGTTTCAGGCAACCCCGCAGTCGCCATTTTCGTCACAGCTGTATTATCACTACCCCGCATCAGTAAATGAGGTGTACATGACCCCCGACAGCACCAGGGTGACGGTTTTATCGGTGAGCGACCTGGTTTCGGTTCCTGCCGGGAAGTTTACCTGCTACCGTTACCATATGATCCACTATCGTGAGAATTATATTTGCGACGAATATCTTTCACCGGGAACAGGTCTCGTTTTGCATGTGATCTATGAACCAGGACAAGGAACTGCAAAGGTTGCTGAAGTAACTGAGCTTGAATCTTATCACCTTTGAACCTGATTTTCTAGGGTTCAATCCAAAGCACCGAATTCCCTGTTCCAAACTCATTATCCTCCCAGAGTTTATTGGCAGGATCAAGAATCCAATTATTATCCACAATATACTTATAGATATACTTGCCGGGTTTCAAATAGATAGGGAACCACCATGTTCCCTGGCGGAGTTCCATACGGTAATCGGAACGGCTCCAGTTGTTGAAACTGCCTGTTACAATTGCTTTGTCGGCATCGGAATGCTGGTCAAGCCGGAACCAGTAGTTGGGTTTTACAGCCAGGAGGGAATTCATGGTTTTGCCACTGCCCGTGGTGAAGGGATTTGAAGGATCGATAATCCACTCGCCGTCAACAACAAATTTATACTCGTAATTTTCAGGTGCCAGTACATAAGGAAGTTGCCAGCCTCCGCTGGTTTTTTTCATGCCCAGCTCCTCCGGATTCCAGTCATTGAAGTTCCCGCTCACGACAACCTTTTTCGCATTGGGGTATCCTTTAAGAATGAAAAAAAGTGTATCGCCGATCCCCAGGAAGGAATTCTCATGCCCCCTGCCATCGGGCCTGGTCACCTTGTTGGCCGGATCGGTGATCCATAATCCATCAATTATGAACTTATATGCGTGTGTTCCTTCCCTGAGATACAGATTCAGTGTCCAGTTTCCGTTAAACCGCACCATCCTGAGTTCTTTTTCATTCCAATGGTTGAAGCTTCCCGTGATGATGACTTTTTGTGCTTTCGGGTAGCCGTGAAGTGAGAATTTATAATTATAGCAGAAGAAGATATTATTATAGCCAGCATAGGTGTCGTTTTCGCGAAGCTTGTTGAATGGATCATTGGTCCATTTCCCATCAATAATAAATTTATAGGAATATTTGCCTGGCTTGAGCTTTAATGTAACGGTCCACCCCGAATCACAGTTTTGCATGGGTGTTTGAAGGGTACTCCAGTCGTTGAAGGATCCGGAGATATATACGTTTTTCGCCTGGCTGTAACCCGGGAGAAAGAACCTTACTTTATTGCCGGCCAGGTTGATGATCGTATTCCGGGTGAGACGGTTTACCCCATAAGGAAAGGCATCACGGTCAGGTGCAGCCGAAAGTCTGACCAACTGGTCATCAATCAGGATGATCTTGTCATTATCAGTTTTCTTGCCGGAGGATTTCCCCTGTTCCTTGGATAATTCAATCCGTTGGGCATCCAGTTTACGCGCAGACCATTTTATTCCGTTATGTGTGATCTCAGTCCGGCCATCCAGCGCCCATGCCACAACGATGCTGTCAAGATCAAAGGTTTCAGATATCTGCTTCCGCTGTGATACGGTCCATCGCTGGTCCAGTGTGAAAACCAGGCGTCCATCCTCCATCCTGCAAACCTTCTTTGGATCAAACTGCGCCTGAATGTCCAGGGCCGCTGAACACAGGATCATCATCAACATCCAAACAGTGCAGGTCCTCATAGCTTTTCCCCCTGTCTAAGACAAATACCCATTTCGTTTTTTACTAAATTAATATAAATTCTGCCCTTTGTAAAAAAATCGTATCCCAGCATCCCATCAATGGGATAACCATATTTTTGTGCCATGGCATCCAGGTTGCATACTATGGTTTCCATAGGATGCAAGGGTCGGTTGCCCATAATAAAATCATTGATGGTCCCATACAAAACCTCTTCCTGAGCTTCACCCACACCCTGCAAACTTGAACGTCGCGTAATGTTTACCTTACTCAAGGCATTTTTCGGCGCATTTGTACTTAATACGTTGGATTCGGCACCGCTATCAAGACAGA
>CAZPWZ010000140.1:0-2298 GCA_964590675.1 uncultured Draconibacterium sp. | reverse complement strand
TTTTACCGCCCATGGATGCCTTCAAAAACACGACATTACGGTATGATTCGATTTTCTGGATAATATCATACTTCACAGCTTTTGAAGAAGTGCTCAGGCGGTTCCCGTTCCTGTCAAGCTTAAACAATTGCAGTTCATTGCTGCGAACATCGATCACAATTTCAAGGTTCTTTAACAGGTTCATGCCAAAGAGCCCAAGTATTTTCACGCCACGTCGGTTTTCAAGATGTCCAAGCGGGGTGACATCAGCGAAAATATTTGTGTAGACAAGGTCACTTATAACAAGCTTTTTTACTTTGGCGCGGGAAACTGCCTCCGTGGCTCCGGTAACACCCCCACCCTCTTCGTCGTCAAAGGTCAGGAAATTGCGAA
The DNA here is from genome assembly GCA_964590675.1 of uncultured Draconibacterium sp. Taxonomy (GTDB): domain Bacteria; phylum Bacteroidota; class Bacteroidia; order Bacteroidales; family FEN-979; genus CAIVAT01. The sequence continues at coordinate 1,926 of CAZPWZ010000140.1, read as the reverse complement.
AATAGGTCTTATTGAGCACGAGTCCCGAAGCACCGGTATCAAGGATAAAATTTCCGGTTATGTTGTCGATGGTTCCTTCAATCATGAGCAGTCGTCCCGCACGTTTGAGCGGAATTGTGACTCCGATAAAATTGCCATTCTGATCACTGATGGTGCTACCGGATATCGATAAATTTTCCAGCACTACAGGGAGGGTGTTGCCAGGAGAAGAGCTGGCCTTATATGCGGCAGACGAAATCAACAGGGTTAATGCCAGCTTGAGGTAAATAATAAAAAACAAAGCCGGCCTGGGAGACATGTACAGCGCATTTTCAAATCAGACGCAAATTACAAAAAAAGTTGCAATGGTGCGACACACATCATCAGTAAGCGGGCCGGAAAAAATTCCGTCCCGCTTCCCGTGCCCCGTGTCCCGATTTTCGTATCGTATCCCGATTTTCGTCCCCCGTCCCGTGTCCCGTATTTTTTAAGTATCTTTGCACGTTTTTTGACTGTGGGGGGCATTATGAAGGATTTGCATGGAGGTGTTACCAACTGCTTGTTGGTACAAACTAAATTTTCAGCATACAGTTTCTGGAATTACCAGGAAGTATGTGAAATGGTAGGAAAAAAATACCCCGCAGCACCGCTCGGATTGCTCACTGTGGCTGCCTTGCTGCCGCAACACTGGCAATTCAGGCTGATCGATGAAAATGTTGAGCCCCTGCTGGATGAACACCTGAAAAATGCCGACCTGGTGTGTATTGGGGGCATGTTGCCGCAGCAGAACAGCATGCTTGATCTCATCACCCGGGCACATAAGCTAAACTGTGTCGTTGTGGTTGGCGGCCCTGATCCAACCTCCCAGCCCGATCTTTATAAAGAAGCCGATTTCCTGGTACTTGGCGAAGGTGAGATCACCATTCCCATGTTCCTGAACGACCTTAAGCAGGGGGCCCGGTCGGGGATGTACGTTTCGGCCGAAAGGGCCAATATGCTTGAAGCAGTCGTTCCGCGCTACGATCTCATCCGGTTTGATGATTACATCATGATCGGGCTTCAATTCATCCGGGGATGTCCCTTCAACTGTGAATTTTGCGACGTGATCGAGTTGTACGGCCGCATCCCGCGTTTCAAGACCAACGAGCAGCTGATCAAGGAATTGCAGGCGCTTTATGACCTGGGATACCGGGGACATATCGATATGGTTGATGATAATTTCATCGGTAATAAAAAAAAGGTCAAAGATCTTTTGCGAGAAATCATTGCCTGGACCAAAGAGCGGAAATACCCGTTTTACTTTACAACAGAAGCCTCGGTAAACCTGGCCGATGATGATGAGTTACTGCAGCTCATGAAAGACGCCGACTTCCGCTATGTTTTCCTGGGGATCGAAACTCCGGACAATGATACCCTTGCACTGAACAAAAAAAATCAAAACGTCGATAAATCCATTGAAGATGCGGTGAAGAAGATCCTCTCCTATGGCATGGTCAGTAATGGCGGTTACATTCTTGGATTTGACAGCGACCGGCCTCAGATCGCCGATCAGATGATCAACTCCATCCAGGATTCGGGGCTCTGCATGGCCATGATCGGATTGCTTTATGCGCTGCCAAATACGCAACTTACACGGCGCCTCGAAACGGAAGGACGGTTATTTCGTTATGCATCCAAATCGGTGACCGACGGCGATATAGACCAGATGACCAGCGGGTTGAATTTCCTTACAGTGACTTCCCGCGTTGGAATCCTGAGGAATTATGTACGGATTATCGAAGCTATCTTTAAACCATCGAATTACTATCAGCGGGTTATTTACACCTCGCTGCTGGCAAAAACAAAATACAAGCATAAACCCGATTTCAAGACCTGGCTGATATACATGCGCTCATTCCTGTGGGTTTGTAAAAAGGCCGGATTTTCAAAGGCGACAGGATTGTTTTA
>CAZPWZ010000139.1:0-6409 GCA_964590675.1 uncultured Draconibacterium sp. | reverse complement strand
CCTCGCCGGCAAGATAACAGCCCAGGTTAAAAATAAAGCCGATACGCGACATGATCAACTCGTATGCCCCATTGATGCCGGGACGGATAATTTTCAGGTTATTATCCACCGGGGTTCCATTTTTCTCCAGGATCTTCAGCTGCGACGGATCATAGGAAAAGTCGACTCCAAAACCGACCTTGCTCTTTTTGCTGATCTGGAAAAAAGTATTTTCGTACAGGTGATACACAATGAAGCTCTGGCCGAATACTGCCTGCATGTTTTTATATCCCACCAATCCGCCGATGTTGAATTCCATGGTTCGCCTTACCACTGCCTCAAACGGGTCGGTAGGGGCATAAAACCGGTCGTCGATGTTCTTGTTCTCCTTGAATGGGCGCAATGCGGCGCCAACGTTTACAAGGGGTGCATTCAGTCCATAGTTTGGCAGCTTGAGCGATCCGTTTGAAAAATGCTGCAGGCTGATCCCCGCGCTGAGGGTCAGGTAGTAGTTCACGCGGTACCGTGCTTCGAACATCAGGTTTACAGCGGCATTCAGGTTGGAACCGATGGCCAGGTTTTTATAGTTGGTAAGTCGATCGAAGGGTTTAGTGATATAGCCTAGTCCAAGGGCAAGCCGGAAGCCGATCATCAGGTCCCTGTATTTGTACAAAGGAAAATTAATGAAGGGCATCAAAGCGTAGGTTTTTCCCAGCGACGGGCTGTTGCCCATGCCCGAATAGATGAAGGTGAGCCCTATCAGGGGATAATTGTATGCACGTTCCCAGCGGTGTTTTCCATAGGTGATCTGTTGTATGCTGACTTCAAATGCGGGAAAATGGGCGTTGAACAACTCCATTTCCAGGTGCTGGGCATAGAGAAATCCGTAGTGAAGCTTTCCTTCGATGATCATGTTGGATGAAAACAGCTTGTGTTTAAACTGGGATGATCCGGAGATATTGAACAGGAATATAAAAATAACAACGCCTGTGAAGCGGATCAGCGAAGGGGAGGATGTTGTTATTCTTTTCAAGTAACGGATTGATGGAAACAGGTGGCAAATTTATCATGAATTGTCCATTTGGTGGCACATTGATTTACAATTCTGACTAATAATAACGCATCAAAAGTGAAATGCTTACTTTTGCTGAAAATATTCGCGATGGAGGAAAAAGTTGCCGCTTTTAAAAGACTGCTGGAGATCATGGATGAACTCAGGGCAAAATGTCCCTGGGACAAGAAGCAAACCATTGAATCACTGAGATATCTAACGATCGAAGAGACCTATGAGCTTTCGGAGTCGATCCTGCAGAAGGACATGGACTCAGTCAAGAAGGAACTTGGCGACCTGATGCTTCACCTGGTTTTCTATTCCAAAATTGCCTCTGAAACCAATGCATTCGATATCAAGGATGTGCTTGAGAACATCACGGCCAAATTAATTCACCGCCATCCGCATATCTTTGGTGATGTGGTTGTCAAGGATGCCAAAGAGGTGCATGACAACTGGGAGCGGATCAAACTGCTGGAAAAGGGAAACAGGTCGGTGCTTTCAGGAGTTCCTGCCGGTTTGCCCGCGATGGTGAAGGCTTACCGCATCCAGGAGAAGGCCAGCGGCGTGGGTTTCGACTGGGAAAAACCGGAACAGGTATGGGAGAAGGTACTTGAGGAGCTGAACGAACTCAGGGAGATGGTTGAAGCCGGCGCTGATCAGAAGCGGAAAGAGGATGAGCTGGGCGATTTGATTTTTGCCATCGTCAATTATGCCCGTTTCATTGATGTCAATCCCGAAGATGCCCTTGAACGCACGAACCGGAAATTCATCAAGCGGTTTAAGCACCTCGAAGACAGTGCCAGGGAATTGAACAAACCATTACATGAAATGACCCTGGCGGAGATGGATGTTTACTGGAACGAGGCGAAAAGGGCCGAATAGATTATCATTAATGATACTTCACTGCATTGTTCAGCAATTCCTGAATAATGGAAAACAGGTGATATAATTTGTTGGAGTTGTTTAGGGTATAAAACAATTTTCACTTTTTAAGATTTTGATTTTCATCCTCAATTGGATTATCTTTGCGTAAAAAATATTATGGCCATTAAAAATCAGTATACCGCTATAATCAAAAAATCCAAGGATGGAATGTATTTTGGTCATGTGCAGGAACATCCGGAGGCAAGGTCTCAGGGCGTGAGCATTGATGATTTGAAATGCAATCTTGCCGATGCACTCCGTGAGGTATTGGATATGAAAAAAGAGGATGACATCCAGTTTAACCAGGGAACCCGGACGATAAAGAGAAAAGTCCTGGTTTAATGAAAAGATCAAAATTTCTTAAGTACCTGAATCAACATATATTGTGTTCTTTACAGGGAAGGGCGCAAGCATCCCGTATTTATTAATCTTACCACAGGGAAAAGAACCACAATTCCCCGTCATACTGAGATTGATGACGATTTTTGCAAGGACATTTGCAAGCAACTTGGAATCCCTCCGATAAATTAAGGTGTGGTTTCGTATTAACAACGCGTTCTAATTATATCATTTTCAGCGATCGAAAAATGGCATTCCTGTTGATGTGATTTGTTACGAGATTTTAGATATCCATATCCGATAAAAAAGGCTGCCTTTGTGAGACAGCCTCGATTCTTTCCAAGAAGTTTGAGAAATATAATGATCGCAAAAAATCAACAATAGTTCATGAACACTCAGTGTTTGCTCAGGTAATCAGCAACCCCTTCGGCAGTAGCTTTCATGCCGGCGTCGCCTTTGTGCCAGTTGGCGGGGCAAACTTCGCCGTTTTCTTCGAAAAACTGGAGGGCATCGACCATGCGGAGCGCTTCATCAACACTGCGGCCCAGCGGGAGATCGTTGACGACCTGGTGGCGGACAATGCCTTGCTTATCGATCAGGAAGAGGCCGCGATAGGCCACCGGTCCACCTTCGAATTCCATGATGCCCTCTTCGGTATAAGCATATTCTCCGGCCAGGACATCATAGTTTGCCGCAATGGTCTTTGATAAATCTGACACGATGGGAAATTTAACTCCCTTGATACCGCCGTTTTTAAGTTCGGTATTCAGCCATGCCCAATGAGAAAATTTGGAGTCGACGGAGCATCCGACCACGGCGACATTCCGCGATTCAAACTCGGCGATTTTATCCTGGAAGGCAATGATTTCCGTAGGACAAACAAAGGTGAAATCAAGGGGATAGAAGAAGAAAACGACATGTTTTTTGCCAATGTACTGGGCCAGTGAGAATTTGTCAACAAATTCACCGCCATTGATGACTGCTTCGGCTTCGAACAACGGAGCCTTTTTTCCAACTAATACTGCCATAATAATGAAATTTAGGTTTAAACTTTTCTTTGGTGCAAAGATAGATAATTTAGAAACAGTTTTAATAGGTTGGGAAATTTAACAGTTATTTAAAGTCACGCAGATCGAAGGGCAGCGGTTCATTTTTCAGAAAGTCAAACAGGGTCATCTTCCTGATCTCATAATAACTTCTCCAGAAGGTTTGCAGGGCATAATAGTATTTTTTTTCTGAATTATCGGTCTCAATCTGCGCGTTATTGAGGTCGAGAATGCTGTTGATCTTGCCGATCAGGTATCTGCCTTTTGTAACTTCATAGCTTTTCCGGGCGACGGTATCCGATTTGGCTGCAATTTTCAACTGGTTTTGCTGCATGTTGAATTCGATGACCTTGAGATAGACGTTTCGCTGGAAGTCAATGATCTCCTGTTCCACGGAATTTTTCACGATTTCCTCCTGCGACTGGGCCATTTTAATCTGTCCGCGGGCAACCCCCCAGTCAAGGATCGGAATGGTTAGTCCCACAGCAACCTGGCGCTGGTCGAGCGGGTTAGTATAGGCATCGGGAACATTAGGCCCTGACTGCTGCAACCCTATGACGGCATTGATCTGGGCATCGAATCGTCCGGTTAATTTGGCATAGTTAACTGCACTTGCTGCTTCAAGGAGCCGTTTATTGAAGTCGAGAGAAACTGATGAATTTTCATTGGCAAGGTTCACGGCTTTCTGGGGGTCTATTTTGAAAAAAACAATGTCACCCGGGGGTAATAAGATGACAGGGATACTATCCTGGAGCCGCAGGTATGATTTGAAACGGAATTGGGCATTATCCAGCGCCAGGTCTGCATTTTCAACTGCGGCCTGGGCCTGCAGGAAATTTAATTCAAGCTGCAACAGGTCATTTTCTGCAATTTTTCCGAGCTGATACCGCCCTTTGGCTATTCTGTATAGTGTATCATAATTAGAAAGATTTGTCTGTGCGATCTTTTTTTCGACCTGGGCCTGAAGGAGCGTAAAGAAATAGTTGGTGGTAGTGATCGAGATTTGCTCTATATCCTCAATGTATTTTCTTTTGGCAAGAGAAAATTTAAGCGGTTTGATTTTCCTGTCCCAACGGTAAGGATTATACGTAAATAGGGGCTGGCTGAATTCAACGTTTATAGGAGTACTCATGTATGACTTTGGATCTTCCAGATTGACATTGTTAACCCCGCTCAGATTGGAATTGACAGATATGGTCCCGCCTGTAATACCGATCTTTTGAGTAAGCGCCAGATTTGCCTGGGCGCTGATGTATTTTGAACTGACATAGCTCTGCGACCCATCCGAATTAAGATAGGGTGAAATGGATTGTGTTATGTTCGGTAACACGGAGGTGAGACCCAATGAGGGCAAATTTGAAGCCCTGAATGATCTGAACTCCCAGTAACTTTTACGAAATGATTGTTTCGCATTCAATGCATCGGGCGACTGGGCCTTTGAAATTTCAATTGCTTCAACAAGTCCGAGCTTGCGTGGGATGTATTGTCCTGATACCTGAAAACTGAGACCAGTGATAGCAAGCAGCGTAATCAGGGTAAAGGATTGTATACTGAATTTCATGGGTTAATAATTTTTATTTTTCCGGTCCATATGGCATATTCATACTTACCATACGTGATTTGCAAGAGCGCAAATTTTTATGGATAATTGGATTTATTTATTCATGTCTGAGGGATTCAACAGGATCTTGTTTTGAAGCACGTTTGGATGGCATATAACCGAAGATGATCCCGACCGAGGCCGACACGCCAAAGGAGATAAGAATGGATATGGGTGATACAATGGTAAGGATGCCGGTGAGTTCCATAATGGCTTTGGAAAGGGCAAGCCCCAGGATAATGCCGATCAGTCCTCCGCTGATGCTGAGCAGGGTTGCTTCCATGAGGAACTGCAGTACGATGTCGCGCTTGGTGGCGCCTATCGCCTGGCGGATCCCAATTTCCTTGATGCGTTCCATGACCGATGCCAGCATGATGTTCATGATGCCGATTCCGCCAACCAGCAGGGAGATGCTTGCGATAGCCCCGAGGACAATATTGAATATGTCTTTTGTACGTTGCTCCTGTTTGAGCAGCAATTCGGGCACTTTGATGTCCACATCCTCCACACCGGCATGGCGCCGGAGCATCATTTTTTTCAGGACTTCAACGGTAGGCCCGATCTGGGCGCTTTCCTTTACCTGCACCACAATTTTATCAATCTGGTTGTTCCCCTTATCGCCCGATGATTCGTTATCCATGTACATGGAATTCATGCCATCGGACCAGTATGTTCCGCCGTGCAGGGAGCTGGCCGTGATCATGGACCGGTCTTTATAGCGGCGAAGCAAGGTCTGGATAGGGGCATAGATGGAATTGTTGTAATCCGAAACGCCCAGGTTATCGATGCTTGACTGGCTGATCTCCCTTTTTTTCAAAACCCCGATCACGCGCAGCCAGATCGGACCGCATTTGATGTCTTTCCCTACGGCGTTTTCAGTGGGAAAGAATTTTGATTTCAATACTGGCCCGATGATGCAAACCGCCTTGCCATCCTTGAGTTGTTCGTCGTTGAACATATCGCCTTCCTGCAATTCCAGGGCGAATATCCGGAAGAAATCAGGGGTGACACCGGTGAATTTCGCCGTTGTTTTGATCCCGTCTTTGACGATGTCCGTTTCGTATATGACCTCAGGGCTTACCGTTGCAACGGTTGGAATGATGAGTTTTATTGCTTCTGCATCCTTCAGGCTGAGACCCGGTGAATATTTCCCCTTGTTTTTATCCGTTTTCTGTTCCTGCGACTGGCTTTCATCGCTGCTCTGGGACGAGGAGGATTTCGATTTCTCGGGTTTCGGGGCAATCACGATATTATTGACGCCAACCAGTTTCATCTGGTCAAGGATCTCTTTTTTCGCGCCATTACCGATCGCCATCATGGTGATGACCGCGGCCACCCCGAAAATGATGCCCAAGGCGGTGAGCACTGAACGGAATTTGTTCAGGAAGACTGCTTCCAGGGCGATGTTGAAGATGTATTTATAGCGTTCCAGCATGCGGTGTTATTTTTTTATGATAACCTGTGGTG
>CAZPWZ010000138.1:0-6421 GCA_964590675.1 uncultured Draconibacterium sp. | reverse complement strand
CAATTCGGATAAATTGGAATATGCCGCATTTACAATCCGGAAGAAGGTAGAAAAATCAATTTCTTTATATTTGACTGATTTTCCAGGGTTGGTGAGGCATGGACCAAATGAGAAATCACCATATGTAACAAAAAATACTGGCAATAGTAAATCTCAACCAGTCAGCGACTGGAATGAGATCAATAAAACAATCAACTCCAATGATCCTGTTGCAGAAGTTGACTGGATAATGCCTGGACCTGAGGCTGCAAGCCTGGGGTTGAAGAATTTTCTCGACAACAGGCTGGATGGTTATTGTACCGAAAGAAATTTCCCCGACAAGGCTGGTCAATCGGATCTTTCTCCATGGCTCCATTTCGGTCATATATCAGCGCAGCGGGTGGCGCTTGCAGTTCAGAAATCGAACCGGAATCCTGAATCGAAAAAGGTATTCCTGGAGGAGCTGATCGTGCGGCGTGAACTGGCCGACAATTTTTGTTTTCACAATCATGATTATGATTTGTTTGAAGGTTTTCAGCCCTGGGCAAAAAAGACCCTGGACAAACACCGTGATGATCCCCGGGAGTACCTTTATAATATGGAACAATTTGAACTGGGTTTGACCCATGACGATCTTTGGAATGCCGCCCAGCTCGAGATGGTCCATGCGGGTAAAATGCACGGCTTTATGCGCATGTACTGGGCTAAAAAGATACTGGAATGGACGCATTCACCGGAGGAAGCTGTGGCCGTTGCAGTTTACCTGAATGATAAATATGAACTCGACGGCCGCGATCCCAATGGCTATGCCGGTATTGCCTGGGCTATCGGCGGCGTGCACGACCGTCCATGGGGAGAACGGAAAGTATTCGGAATGATCCGTTTCATGAATTACCAGGGATGCAAACGAAAATTTGGTGTGGAACAATATATCCGGAATGTAATTCGGGACACGGGACACGGGACGAAAAAAATCGTAAATCGTAAATCGTAAATCGTAAATCGTAAATCAAATACTCCCTCATATGATCGAGCTAACTACCTGCGAATGGCCTTCCAATGATCCGTTGATGATTAAGTACCATGACGAGGAATGGGGTGTTCCCCTGCATGATGATCAGAAATTGTTTGAATTCCTTGTTTTGGACGCATTTCAGGCAGGACTGAGCTGGCGGACTGTCTTGCACAAACGGGAGAATTTCAGACGGGCATTTGATGGTTTTCAGGCTGAAAAAGTTGCCGGATACGGCAATGAAGCATACGAAAGGCTGATGTCGGATGTGGGGATCATCCGGAATCGGGCAAAAATCCTGGGAACGATCCAAAATGCGAAATGCTATCTTGAAGTGCAGAAAGAGTACGGCACTTTCGACAAATACATCTGGCAATTCACGGGAGGTAAAACCCTTGTTACAGGAATGAAAACCCTGAAAGAGATGCCGGCCTCATCCAGGGAATCGGATTCCATGAGTAAGGATCTGAAATCCCGCGGATTTAAATTTGTCGGCAAAACCATTTGCTATGCCTTTATGCAGGCCGCCGGTATGGTGAACGATCACCTGATACAATGCCACCGTTACAATGCGCGAAACGAAAATCGGGACACGGGACACGGGACACGGGACGAAAAATCGGGACACGGGACGAAAAAAATCGTAAATCGTAAATCGTAAATCGTAAATCCCGTCTACTCCCTCATCACTTTTGGCTTCACAATCGTAAACATCCTGTTGATGTTGAATCCCAGGAAAATATCCCCGTTTGACCATTTTCCCTGTGTTTCGGTCAGGAAGGTTTGTTCATACTCGCCATAGGAGTTGGTGAGGAAAATCTGGAAGACATGTCCCCCGGTTTCAATATCGACTCCCAGTGAGAACGAATCGTAGGCTTTTGTCGACACAACCTGCCCCGAAAACAGATGGTGGTACTCGGCGTTGATTGAAACACGGTTGCTCACTTTGATCCTTCCCCCGGCCCCAAGCGTAAAAATGTCATTTTTATCTTCTGATGTGGGTACGAGGTTCTTATGCACCAGCGACGGCGTAATCTGCAGTGACAGGATATTGCCGAACTTACGGGCAAACATCAGCTGGAAGGCATAGGTTATCCGCGATGTGAAATAATTCGTCCGGTCGGGGTCAGACCACTTGGTTGTGTAGATAGCTGTATTGGCAAAGAAATCGACGGTGAGCGGCATCCGTCGGGCTCCGGTGCTCTGGCGCAGGATTTTTGCCTTGACAAATCCGTCCCATGTGTTCTTGTCGGTGTTCAGTCCGGCGCCGATCCCCAGCCAGTCAGTGATCCCGTATTCCAGTCCCAGCCTGATCGTAGCCTGTTTGAGGCCGAACAGGTTTTCGTACCCCGTATTGATGGCCCCGAAATGGTGTGTGATGAGAAAGAGCATGTTGCCCCGGGGTGGTAATTCAATGGATTGCCCGATAACGATGCGCGTGGTTTTAAACGTTGCCGTGGTGTAGTCGGTAACAGGTTTTACATCTTTGTCAATCAGCGCCATCAGGTCTTCCTGGGCATGAACCGCAGAAACCAGCATAGCGGTTATGAACGTTAAGGAGAACAGGAATTTATGGTACATATTACATGTTTGCTTTATCCAGGTTTACGTCAACAGAAATTTCTATAGTTTTCGATATATTATTACCCACAGCGCCCGGGATGGATATCTGATAATCGGCCAGTACCAGGTTGAACCTGGCTTTCCCGCGCAGTTTGCCTTGCTTAACCTCAATCGTACCTGTTTCACTCACTTGCTTTGTCACCCCGTGCAGGGTCAGTTTGCCCTCAACAGTTACTTCATACACTCCATCTTTGGAAATATCCACATCCTTGAAGTTTGTCACCTTACCCAGGAATGTGGCAGTGGGGAATTTATCGGATTCAACATAATTCTCATTGAAATGTTCCTGCATCAGGGCTTTTTCAAATTCGAATGATTTCATCAGCACCTTGAAAACGAACCCGCCTGTCGACAAGTCGAGTGCGCTGTTCACCTGACGGTTATGCGCCTCAATTTTTTCAAGCGGAGCGTTGGAATAAAACCTGATATGCCCGGTTTTGGTGATGAATTTCTGGGCATTGACTGAACCCGCCGAAAAAAGGAGGCAGGCTAATATGATCGGTTTGATTTTCATTTTGGACTTTTTGATTACTGATTGATCAATGAACATTTTTCCAGGATAACATCGGTCTCATTGTAACCGGTGCAATAACCCTTTACGATGATCTCGCCATCGGGCTGAAGCCTGTTGGCTTCATCGTTGAATTTTTGCAACATGGTGCAACGGATACCTTCATCCCCAAAATCACCCTGGTTGAATACAAAAACTGCAATAACAAGGGAATCGGCATTTTCGATCTTGCTTAACTTGCCAGCAAGTGTGATCACCTTTCCGTTGTATTGGGTTGATGCATTTGCGGCATTAAGCTTAAAGGCCTGGTAGAGATCGGCAGCATTCATGCTGAATGATGCCTCGGCATTTTCATAATCAGGATGCTGCTTGTTATAGATAAAGGTATATCCAAGGAATGCAGCGATCAAACCGACCACAATTAATCCGATAATGACTTTGATCCAGGTTTTCATGTTATAATATTTATTTTTTTCGGGCAACATGGCATATCCATAAATTATCATTCACGATTCGCATGAACATAGCTCTCATTAATATTTCACTGGTTCATATCTTTAAGATCACTTGGAAAATCAATGATTGCCTTTAAGGCTTTAAGAAAATTTTAAGTAAATGTATCATGAAATTATTGTCAATTAGTTGTTTGGATATCCGGCATCAATCCACTTTTTAATTTTGGCAAGGTTGCAGTCCGAAAGCTTTGGCGCATCTTTTGGCATTTTGATGATGCCAGTATGGCTCACGGTTTCCCAAAGCCTTCCGTCCTGTGCGATAACCCTGAGACCGTCGTAATTATCGGTTATCACATCGGCCGTAGCCACCGTCGTGCTATGGCAAACATTACAACTGGAATTCATTATTGGCACAACTGATGAGGCATAGGTAACAACAGCCGTATCACACCCGGCAACAGGCGGGTAAAGCACATCTTCCTTGTCATAGGTGCAACTTGTGATCATTAAACCCGCCAAAATGGTTCCGGAAAATATTTGAAGTAATTTTTTCATTGATGTTAATTTTTTCATAAGATTTCACCCGGAATATCACTGCTTATGTTGAATCCAGGCAGAATTAATTTCGCAATTTTGTTCAGATTCAGTTTTACTGATAGTTTGAGTTTTTATTGACAGCTTTTCTTCCAAAGTTCAGCAGAACAAAGATAACATCAAAAAATTATCAGACGATTTATTTGTTAGTTTTGTTTTCTGAACATCAAAGTCAAATCCGATTAAAATTACCTGTAGTGATGACTGAATTTGTTGATTACATGAGGGATGCCCGGTTTGAAATCTATCCGGAGTTGCTTGATATCATTAAACGAGACATGAAATATTACCTGTTCCAGGGAATAAATCCCCTGCGAACACCCAACGGGAATGAGATTAGTCATGATTCGGAGCGACTGATGCAGTTGATCATAACCGACCTTGTAATCAATCCTGGTAATTCCTGCAACAGGCTCAACGCGCCATTGCTGTTCGCGTTTCAGAAGGATGTTTACGAAACCGGGATTGACCCCTTTGTGTCAGATTGGGGAAAATTGCTTGAGTCAGACCCATTTGTGATCCTAAAGACAACAGGGAACAGAAAATTCGAGCCATTCCGCCCCGAGGATAAATTATTTTCTTTCGCTTTTATTACCTTGTCGGCCCTGCTTAATTCCATCAATGATTTTATAAACTCCACCCTGAGTGAAGTGGATTTGCAGGATTCCGAGTCTCATCCATTTCCTGAGTTGTTAAAGTCGCGTTATGATCTGCTTGCGAACGAACAAAAGGTTGTGGTTCAGGCATTGAACGGATTGCATCACAGCGGGCTGGTACTGCCCCTGATGCTCGCTACGGGTATGATCACCTCCATTGAATATGCCAAAGGATTGGTTGCCATGAAGATGTTGGCTGAAACCGAACTGGATGCTATCGTCATGGATGCTGACCGCGCCAGGGATTACCTTGAATGTTTGCAGCAAAAGTCCTTCCCGGGGCAATTGACAGGCTTGCAGATCAGGGAGGGTGAAAACGATTCCATGGAATTCAAGTCGACCCTTCGCTGGGATATCCGCGCAGGAAAAACAAACCAGGCTGTCGAAAGGGCTTCTCTGAAAACGATCTCGGCTTTTTTAAATTCAAATGGAGGAACATTGCTGATCGGCGTCCGCGATGATGGTTCGATTGAAGGCATCGAAAGCGATAAATTTGTAAATGAGGATAAGTTTCTCCTGCATCTGTGGACCCTGATCCGGACCTGCCTGGGCAGGGAAGTAAGCCGGTACATCAGGACCCCCCTGGAAAAAATGGACGAGAAAACAGTATGTGTGGTGCTATGTCATCGCAGCAGCAGGCCGGTGTTTTTAAGGCAGCCCGGGTTCAACGAAGAATTTTATATCCGTGTCGGACCGTCAAGCAATGCCATGGATATCAGTGAAGCCCTGAAGTATATTGCCGATCATTTCCCGGCAGGCTGACCGTCTGAAATCGCAAATCACAACCCTACCATCCCTGGTTCCCAAAACCGAATCCCGGGACAGTAGTGCCTGACCTGAAGGGGTCATTGCCAAATGGGCTATAGGGATTATATGGATTCAACCCTTCGGAATAACGAAAGCCTGCCTGGAAATACATATTCTTACCCACCTTGTAACCGACGTTGAAGTCGACCCCCTGGGCGCCGTTTGGTGAAACGGGATTGAACGGGTTGTAGGGGAGGGGATCTTTGGTGATTGGAAATTGTTTAAAGGCGGAGCCGGAAATTGTAAGCCGGTCATTGACCAGGTATTGTCCGTTCACAAACAGGACCGCGCTGGTAAAGTTGCCGTTGCTGAAGGCGTTCTGTTCATTGCGGTAGTAGGATCCGGCATTGAAATAATTTGTCTGAATGATGCTGATTCCGCCTCCGACGCTGAACCTTTTGCTGAGGTTATACGAAACGCGCGGGGTGACATAGGTGTTCAATGCTGATCCATACCCCGACATGGTGGTGAATTCCGATCCAAGGGTAAGCCCGTAATTCATTTTTTTCGCCTGGAATAACCGTTCTTCTCCGCTGCGTATGGAATCGGACCTCATTACCTGGCTGAAAGCCGGCATGACCAGGATAAAAAAGATTGCTATGGATGAAATTCGTTTCATATCTTGTGGGCAAAGTTAACCATTCTCAGATAGTTTAGCCGATGGATTCAGGGTGAAAAATGTTAAATTTTCGGTAAAATTAATCTGCAGCATTTTTAGCAGCATGAAGCGCACGATAATACTTTCCGCTTTATTCCTTGATATTCCTGCCAGCCGGATGAATTT
>CAZPWZ010000137.1:0-6488 GCA_964590675.1 uncultured Draconibacterium sp. | reverse complement strand
AATCTTTCCTGCACCTATTGCACATTCAGTAAATTTTACATCAATAAGGAACGGGGAAAAAGGAAATTCAATCCCACTGATGCCAGGAAAGCGCTGGATCACCTCATCGCACTGAGGGATCCGGATTCGAAACTGCTCATAATCAGTTTCTATGGCGGTGAGCCATTAAAAAACATGAAATTCATCCGGGAAATTGTCGAGTATGTTTCAACCCGTTACGGTGACAGGTTCGAGTTCAAATTCACCATGTCAAGCAATGGATTGCTTTTATCGAAATATGCAGGTTTTCTTTCATCCCACAACTTTGAAATCTCCGTCAGCCTCGATGGCGATGAAACAGGGAATTCCTTCAGGGTGCTTCCGAACAATAAATCGTCCTACGACCTTGTTGTCAAAAACCTGGATTTTGTCAAAGAACAGTATCCCGGGTATTTTGATAAATGCATCTCTTTTCTCACCGTTCTTCATAACAAAAACAGCTTCAGCGCAGTTCATGATTTTTTTAAGCAGAAGTATGGAAAGACCACCTCATCCTCCATGATCAGCACGCTCAATATCAATGAGGAATATCAGGCAGAATTTCAAAAAACATTCCTGGATGGGTCTCGCAACAATGATCAGGAACAGTCAGTCATGCAGGAACTTTTCCTCAATCATCCGGGTGTGAAAGAATTAGCCAATATCCTTGAAAAATACACCGGGTTTATCTTTAAAAATCATTTTCAGATCATTACGAATACAAAAAATAACGGGGGGAGCAAAGAATTTGTCCCGACAGCCACCTGTTCACCCTTTTCAATGAGGGTCTTTCTTACCGCTGACGGATGTATCGTACCATGCGAACATATCAGCCGGGTTTTTGAAATAGGCCAGTTGAAGAACAATGAGATACATATCTCAAACGATTCAATAGCAGAGATGTTCAACCAATGCTTCGACAAAATAAGATCACTTTGTAACCGGTGCTTTCTGGCCAACAATTGCAAGGAGTGCATCTTCAATACACGCATTGAGACAGAAAACCCTGTTTGCGACTATTTTATGGATGAAAATAAATTCAAACATTACCTGGCGAAAAATTTCAATCTGATCGAGCAAAATTTTCCGCTTTATCGCCGGGTGATCAAAGATGCCTTCAATGAGTAAACAGGAATTCAGCTGGCTCTGTCTCGAACCATTTGTTCATGGTGTGGTTAAAAACAACCATGTTCTCCTGTACAATACATTAAATAAAACACATCTGATTTTCAATGATAACATTGAAATCGCTGAGATTGTCGCACAACTGATTGATCCATCAAATGGGTATGTATGTCCCGTAACAATTGATCAGCAGAGATCGCCGGGTATTCAAAAGTTCATTGATCAGCTCAGAAAGAAATACATGGGCGACATTTATCAGCCGGAATGGTCTGATTCCAAACCATTTAACCTGACACCGGAACCTATCGTAAAAAAGGGAGAGCAAAAGCTTGAGCAACAGCTCCATGAAATTACTTTCCATCTCAATACCAGGGCAGATAACAATCTCAAATTATTTAAAGACGCGGCAAAACAGTTTACGTTCCCTCTCTATTCAGCCGGGCAGTCAGCAGAGCTTTCGTTTGAAATAATACAATCAGTTGCAAACCAGATCATCAACCTGCCGTTTGCCACCATTAACTTTACCGGCTCAAATATCTTCAACGCCTCTACCCTGGAAAAATTAAACGCCATTTTCAAAGGGACCTCATTCCGCCGAAAATTCCATATTCCTCTTTTTCAACTGGAAAAAGACCAAAAAATCCTCCTGAAAAAGCACGACTGGCTGTCATTATACATAACCTTTCCGATTGATCCGGAAAAACTTGAAATATTGGGTGATCTCCTGCGAAATAAAGAGGCGGTCAAACGAATCGAGTTTTATTTCATCATCCTGGATGGGGCGGATGTGGATATGGCCATCGGGCTGATCTCAGACTGCTCCATAACGCATACTTTCTTCAAACCTTTTTTCAGCGGGGAAAATATGCAGTTTTTCAAAGATAATGTATTCATCTCCGCGGAAGATCTGCAGGCTTCGCAACCATCCCAAAAACAGATTTTTTCGCGAATTTCGATGAATGAAAATGATTATGGCAAATTAATAATCCTGCCTGATGGAAAGGTGTTTGCAAATATGAATGATGAACCATTAGGGAATGTGACTGTCGATTCTATCGAAACGCTGCTTCAAAAGGAACTTAGCAGCGGTAAAAGCTGGCTTAGGAGAAGGACCATGGTAGAACCATGCAAAAACTGCATTTTTCACTTCCTGTGTCCTCCCATAAGCAATTATGAAATCTACCTGAACCGGTTTAACTTTTGTCATATCTATTCATGAGGATCCAGGTTTTTCTGCATAATTTAAAAACATCAGTCCGGATCCTTGCCCGCAGCAAGATTTTTACTGCAATCAATCTATCGGGCCTTGTACTTGGACTGACCGCCGCTTTCATCCTCATAGTTTTTGCCATAAATGAACTAAGCTACAACAGCAGTTTTAAAAATGCAGACAGGATCTATCGCATGATCATCAGCGACCATAAAGGGAACAAACTGCCCTTGGGTCCCCTGGATCTGAAACCGGCCTTGTCAAGCAGGTTCACCCAAATCGAACAGTCATTCCGGATGATCAACCTGGAGCATTTTATTGGCCAGGTTGAAATGAACAAAAACAACATCAGCATTCCGCTTACGGGATTTTTTTGTGCCGACCCTGAACTGATCACATCGCTTCAACTAAAATTGACCGCTGGCCGCAGGGCGGATTTCCTGAGGCATCCCTCCTGTGTAATCCTATCCTCAGAAGCAGCTGCGCGGATTTTCCCGGCCTCCTCCCCCATCGGAAAACAAATCGACATATCAATCAATGGGATACCTTATCAACTTATTGTTGAAGGTGTTTATGAACCACTGCCCTGGAATTCCACCATTAAAGCTGAATTCATCACCGGAATTGCCATGTATGAAGATCTGTTAAGAAAATCCAGTCAGCTCGGTGAAACTGATATGTCTTATAAAAATGAACTGACCGTTGAAACATATTTTCTATTGAAACCCGGTGAATCGGTCAATGCAATGATTCCCCGACTGCCATATTTCAGCAGATACTACTACCCGAAAGAGAATTTATCATTTGATTTTCAGAACCTTCGGGAAATATATCTCAACTCAGGTGAGATACAAAACGATTTTGTCGTCAAGGGTAACAAGGAGAACATCTATATCTATCTCTCACTTGCCTTTTTTATTTTGCTGCTGGCCACAATTAACTATTCCATGCTTGGCACCGCCCGTTCGGCTTTAAGATTTAAAGAAATCGGCGTCAGAAAAGTCCTGGGTGCCACCAAAGGCATCCTCCGGAGTCAATTACTGGCAGAGTCACTGATGCTGACCCTGTTTGCATTTCCCCTGGCCTTCCTGCTCCTGGGACTTGTCGGACCTGTCATTGAATATTACTATTCTTACCGGATATTTTTCTTTTCCTCCAACCTGGCTTTATACCTGGGAATATCTGCACTCATCACGATTTTAATCGGGCTGCTTTCAGGTATCTACATCGCAATTTACCTTTCATCACTGGATCCGCTAACGGCATTAAAATCAAATTATTACATTTACAAAAAGGTGAGTTTCAGCAAAATATTCATTGTTTTTCAGTTCCTGATTACCATTGGACTTGTTATTTCATTGTTGACAATTAACAAGCAGATAAACCTTTTCCTCAAACAGAATAACCTGGGAAACAGGGAAAGTCTTATCGTTCTATCTGTTAACCAATTGAATATTAATAGCTATAATAAAATAAAAAGCACCATACTTGCATCTCAACTCAGTTCGTCATTATCCTGCATCTCGATTCCTTTTCCAACAAAAGATATGGCTTTGGTGAATATAAAGATTCCAGGAAATGATGAGAAAAGCATAACATTTGAAAGATTATCAACCGATATTGATTTTTTTAAAACGCTTGGAATTAAAATCGAATCAGGCTCTGATTTCAGCGAAATCGAACAGACTGCCCGTGCCAGGTCTGTCATCATTAATGAGGAAGCAGTTCGTCAAATCAAATTTGAAGATCCACTGAAGGGGACCCTTGGACCTTACAAGATCATCGGTGTGGTTAAAGATTTCAACATTCACACGTTGCATAAAAAAATAAAACCGACTATCTTCCTTTACAATCCCGGGAGTTGCCAGTCAATAATCATCAGTTGCAAGGCGGGAAAAGAGGAGGAATTACACAGGTTGATCAGGGATTACTGGCAAACAAACATGCCGGATATACCGCTGGAATACAAGTACTTTGATCAGGAACTAAATGTACTTTATCTGAAAGAAAGAAACTTCGGCAGGGTCATTGGCTCATTCACCTTCCTGGCTTTCGTTATCACAGGCATGGGATTATTCGGGCTGGCCATACTGATTGTTGAACGCCGGATGAAGGAGATGTCGATCCGGAAAGTATTCGGAGCCTCGCCCGGAAGCATTATCTACCTGATCCAAAAAGAGTTTATTTTATTCATTATCATTGCCTCGGCCATTGCGATACCGCTGGCATGGTATATTTTATCGCTGTGGCTCAATGAATTTTATTACCGCGTTCCCGTTCAATGGTACCTGTTTGCCCTGTCGGTGATCGTGGTTGGAGGATTTGTTTCCCTTATCCTGTTGCTGAAAACATTACGGATTTTAAGGGAAAACCCTGCAAATGCACTTAAATACGAATGATGGGTTTCGTTTTTTATCACCAGCACGATTCCATGGACTGTGGTCCTGCCTGCCTTCAGATGATCTCGAAACATCATGGCAAGAAGTACAGACTAACCACCTTGCGCGAGAAGTGTTACATCACGCGCGATGGCGTCTCACTGCTAGGGATCAGCGATGCCGCAGAAGTTATCGGGTTCAAGGTGCTCGGTGTACAACTATCCTTTAAGCAACTTTCGGAGGAGGCTCCCCTGCCATGCATTGTGCACTGGAATCAGCGTCATTTCGTGGTTGTTTATGATATCAGGACAAAGCATGGGAAAGAGATGGTCTGCATTGCCGATCCTGCCCATGGCAAGATCAAGCTTCCAAAGGAAGAATTCATGAAATCATGGCTCGCCGGGAACGAGAACCAGGATACTGGAATTTGCCTCCTCCTGGAGCCCACTGATCAGTTTCATCAGCAACCCGGGGAACCTCCGCCGCAATCAAAATTCAAATTTCTCATCCCCTACCTGAAACCACGCCATAAAGCCCTTGTACAACTGTTCCTGGGGATGATCCTCGGAAGTGTTGTCCAGCTTGCCTTTCCATTTCTAACCCAGGCGATTGTCGACCGTGGCATCCGTGATCATGACCTGGGGTTTATAACCCTTGTATTGCTTGGACAGCTTGCTTTATTCATTGGCCTCACTGTAATAGAATATGCGCGGGGCTGGATATTGCTTCATATCAGTACCCGTATCAACATTGCACTGGTCTCCGATTTCCTGGCAAAGATCATGAAGCTGCCCCTCGGTTTTTTCGACTCCAAAATGATCGGGGATCTCATGCAACGCATTCAGGATCACCAGCGGATACAATCGTTTTTAACTGTCAGCTCCCTCAGCGTATTGTTTTCGACCGTCACATTCATCATTTTCGGTGCGGTTCTCCTGTATTACAATGTGCTGATCTTTATGGTATTCTTGCTGGGAAGCGGATTATATGCCGGGTGGGTTTACCTTTTCATGCGAAAAAGAAGGGAGCTGGATTATTTGCGGTTCGCCAGACTGGCTGAAAACCAGAATACGCTTATCCAGATGATCACGGGCATGCAGGAAATCAAACTGCATAATTGTGAAGAACAAAAACGGCATGAATGGGAAGTCATCCAGGAAAAGCTTTATAAATTGAGTATCAAGAGCTTAACTTTAAACCAGTATCAAAGTGTGGGTGCGCTTTTTTTCGTCAGGACCAAGGACATTCTGATCACTTTCCTGGCAGCCAGCCTTGTCATCAAGGGTGAGCTTACCATTGGCATGATGCTTTCAATTCAGTATATTCTCGGCCAGCTGAATAATCCCGTGGAACAGATGGTCGGTTTTATCAGGGAGGCCCAGGATGCCAGTATCAGTATGGACCGGCTTGAAGAAATCAATGCGCAAAAGGATGAAGAAGATCCGGATTCTCCCGGGATGAAGAGTTTGCCTGCAATCCGGGATATCAGGCTTAAGAATGTCTCATTTCAATACGAGGGACCTCATTCGCCCCTCGTGCTTAAGAACATCACATTATCCATTCCGTCGCAAAAAGTTACCGCCATTGTGGGCTCCAGCGGAAGCGGGAAAACAACGCTCATCAAGCTGCTTCTTGGATTTTATAAACCGGTGGAGGGGAAAATCAGCATAGGTGATGTGAACCTGGATGATATCTCCTGCAGTTTCTGGCGCAGTCGCTGCGGCTGACAGTACGCAGCGCTCATTTTGCCGTGCAGA
>CAZPWZ010000136.1:0-6499 GCA_964590675.1 uncultured Draconibacterium sp. | reverse complement strand
TTTCTTGCTGTGCTATATGCCGACTGTCCACGAAACCGCCCGGGAAAGGTGGACTGAAACTGGTTCCTGGTATTTCCCGTCGACCACGGCCTTGCATGCTTCCTCAATGGCGTTGAGTGTTTCTTTGCTCATTCGCCGGATGTCGGTGTTGGCTCGGGCAGCAGCCAGTTTTACCATGGCGTAGGCACGAAAGTAATCAGGATAGAAATTTGTTTTTACGCCGCTCACCTGGAAGTTTTCCAGTGCACGCGCAGTTTGTACGCCATAATAGGCATCGGCCGGAATCTGCTTTTCGCCCAGCAGATCTTTTTCCGTCCTGAATTGAGCGTAGGAATTCATACCGAAGATCAGAAAAACTGCCAGTACTAAAATTGTGGGATTTGTTTTCATAAATATGTTGTTGAAGGTTTATAATAAAACAGATTGTATGATCAATCCTGCAATTACAGCGGCTGCCGTCGTGACGATCCCAGGCAGCATAAAACTATGATTCAGGACATACTTGCCTATTTTGGTTGTTCCGGTACGGTCAAACTGAATTGCAGTAAGCAGTGTAGGGTACCCGGGGATAAAAAAGTGTCCGTTTACGGCAGGGAAGATCCCGACCAGGTATGCAGGAGCCATTCCCAGGGATAGCCCAAGCGGCATCAGCGCTTTGGTTGTTGCAGCCTGGCTGAAAAGCAATATGCTCAAGGTGAACAGGGCAAAAGCAAAGGACCATGGATAAGCCACGACCAGTTCGCCCAGGGTATCCTTGATCAGCACATAATTGTGATCCATGAAGGTACCGCTCATCCATACCACCCCGAATACGGCAATGGTTGCCTGTCCGGCGGAGGCAAATAGGCTTGCCTTGGTAACCTGGGCGGCTGTGGTATTTGCGAAAAGGATGATCAGCCCGGCTGCAGCCAGCATGATCATCATGATCAGGGAGGGTATCGAAACTTCGCCCTGTGCATTTACTGCAAAAGTCCTTACAAAGTCATCTGTTTTGGGAAACTGCGGGAGCATTGCCGGGAAAGCTCCGAGCAACACGACTCCAAGCACCGCCAGGGCAAAAATAATCACTGATTTGATGGCTCCGGGTTTCAGGACAGTCGTTGAGTCCTGCTGTTCATTTTCAAGATTCCTGGCAAAGGCCGGATCCTTCATTCTTTCAAGGAATTCAGGATCTTTATCCAATTCCTTACCCCGTTTCAGTACGAAAAGGATGCCTGCAATTACCCCGATCAAAGTGGACGGGATGCACACCATCAGGATATCACCCAGCTGTATCCCGCTGGCAACCAGAACCGTGAGCAGGGCCGCGGAAGCGGCAGAAACCGGGCTGGCCGTGATTCCCATGTGGGCAGCCGTCACACTCATGCTTAAAGCCCGTTCGGGGCGGATGCGTGCTTTTATGGCAACTTCCGCAATGATCGGCATGATGGAATAAGATATGTGCGCAGTACCGGCAAACAATGTAAAGCAATAGGTGACCAGGGGTCCCAGGATGGTTATCTGCCCCGGATGGCTCCGCAATATTCTGGATGCGATGTTGACGAGGTAATCCATCCCCCCGGCAGCCTGCAAAGCAGCTGCGGCAGTAACTACACTTAAAATGATCAGCATGACTTCCAGCGGAGGGTCGGCCGGCTGCATGCCAAATACGAACAGCAGGATCAGCAGTCCGATCATGCCCATCACACCTAAACCGATGCCCGACATGCGGGATCCGATAAAGATGCAGATCAATAAAACAGCGAGTTGCAGAAATATCATAGGCTATAGGTATTAATATCTTGAATGATCAACTCTTCATGCATGATTGATTGTACTTTATCACATCGGCAAACGCCTCATGCAGCATCGTCATTTACATTTATCCTTCAGAATGCATTATGGATGCGGGTAATGCTATTTCAAAGATAGTCTAATACATGCCTATTGTCAATAGGTCCCTCACACAATTGTCTTTTCATTCCGGGCGACTATTTCCAGCCACCGCCCAAAGCTGTATATAGGGTCGCCAGCGCGGTTAGCTCATTGCTTTGTGCCTGTGAAAGTGCAACCTGCGATTGAAACAGCATTGACTGTGCCTGGATCACATCGAGGTAACTGGCGTAACCTGCGTTGTAAAGCTGATTGGAAAGATCGAAGGCGGTTTGTGCTGCATCGGCTGTCGCCTTCTGGCTGATCACGATTTCCCTTTGCTTCTCAAGAGAAAGCAATGCATCAGATACCTCTTTCAGCGAGTTGTTGATCGTTTGCAGGTAGGTATAGAGTATCTCCTGGTTATAGGCCTGGGCTTTTTTCACATTTTGGCGAAGCTGGCCGCCGGCGAAAATAGGCGCCACAAGATTTGCCAGGGCATTGTAGGCCAGGGTAGTCGGATTGAATACCGCCCCGATTCCCCCGGAAATACTTAGTGAAGGCAGCATCATTGCACGGGCAACACCGATGTTTGCATTGGCTGCAACCAGTGACTGTTCAGCCATAATGATATCGGGCCTGCGGACGATCAGATCTGCCGTTATGCCAGGGGTGTTGACATCAGGATAATTGATCTGGTCCAGCATCGGCCTCCCGCGCCTGATGGCATGGGGCGAATCACCGAGTAAGGTGCTGAGGAAGTTTTCCTCCTGCCCGATGAACATCTCCAGCTTTGGCACCTCCGTTTGAGCCAGGGCCAGCTCGGCTTCAGCCTGCGCAACCACCAATCCGGATGCTGTACCCGCGATCAGTTTGGCTTTCACAAGACGCAGCGATTGTTCCCGGATCACGATATTTTCACGAACAACCCTGAGTTCGTTGTCAAACTCCAGCAAATTGAAATAACTATCTACAATATTGTATATCAAAGCAATTCTGACAGCCTGCTGGTAAGCAACCTGGCCAAAAAGATTGGCCCGGGCGGCCTCCTTTGAGCGTCTTAGTTTTCCCCAAAGATCAACCTCCCAGCTTATGCCGGCCATGGCAGAGTAGGACATGCCATCGGGATTTGCTACATCCCGGTAACCCACCGTTCCCTGGGCCGATAAAGCAGGCCATTGCTTGCCCCGCTCAATTTTGAAATTCGCCTGGGCCTGTTCGATCCGTGAAAAGGCGATCCGGATATCCCAATTATTTCTTAATCCTGTGTCGATCAGTTGTTGCAACACTGAATCCTTGAAGAGCTTGATCCATTCAATGTCGGCCAGGCTTAAAGTATCACCGCTGTAGTCAAAGCGAAACAAACTGTCGGTTTTCGCTACCGGCCGCTGGTAATTGGGACCAACTTTGCATCCCGTGGCAAGGAGGATGGTCAGAATGATCGTTACAGTTGTAATTCTTGAATATTTACGAACCATTTTGATTTATGATTTACGATTTACGATTTACGATTTTTTTGTCCCGGCTCCATCACTTTTCTTCTTTATCCGGTTTTCAATTCTTTGGAATGCAACATAGAGCGAAGGGACCACCAGCACCCCGCAAATGGTAGCCATAAGCATGCCCCCGAAAACCGAGGTCCCCAGCGCATGACGGCTTGCCGCACCCGCGCCCGCAGCAGTCATGAGAGGTACAACGCCAAGAATAAATGCAAACGAGGTCATCAGGATCGGTCGAAAACGTAATTTGGCGCCTTCCCTGGCGGCGCTCAATAAGTCCATCCCTTCATCATGTTTTAGTTTGGCAAACTCCACGATCAGGATTGCATTTTTAGCCACCAGTCCGATGAGCATGATCAACCCGATCTGTGCATAGATGTTATTCTGAAGGCCGCGTGCCCATTGCAGACCAAAGGCCCCAAATACGCCAAAGGGAATGGCCAGTAAAACCGGTATTGGCAGCAGCCAGCTCTCGTATTTTGCAGCCAGCAGGAAATAAACGAAGATGAAGCAAAGCGTAAAGATGAACGGAGCCTGGCCTCCCGAGATCAGCTCTTCCCGGGTCATTCCGGAATAATCATAACCGAAACCGTAAGGCAATGCTTTTTGACTGATCTCTTTCACGGCTTCGATGGCCTGACCTGTTGAATACCCCGGTGCGATCCCGATCGTAAAGTCGGCTGAACTGTATAAATTGAATCGTTTCACAATTTCCGGGCCCTGTGTGGGTTTTATCTCAACCAATGTTCCCAGGGGCACCATTTTCCCGGAATTGCTTCTCACATAAACGTTACTTATGTCCTCCTTATTCGCCCGGTAGATGGCATCGGCCTGGATGATCACCCGGTACGATTTGCCGAATTTATTGAAATCATTCACATAGAAACTCCCGAAAAGGCTCTGCAGCGTAGTATACACCGTATTAACGGGCACTCCCAGCACTTTGGCTTTTTCTTTATCAACTACGAGTTCAATCTGTGGAATATCGGTCTTGAAGGGGGAAAATGTGTTGGCAAATTCTTTCCTTTTTGATGTTTCAACCCCGAAAGCCTTAACAACTTCGGTCATTTTGGCCAGACCGGCGCCGGTTTTATCCTCCAGCTGAAATTCCAATCCGCCGGTCTTCCCGAGGCCGGAGATGGATGGTGCATTGAATGCCATGCAAATTCCGCCAGGGATTTGATTGAACTTTGCCTGGACTTCCCGGATGATCACCCCCACATTCCGTTTGATTCCTCTTTCGCCCCAGTCTTTTAATTTCACAAAGGCCATCCCGTTGGTTGTGCTGACTGAGTTATCCAGGATACTGTATCCGGGAATGGTTGTAAAAGACTCAACCCCATCTGTTTTGGACAGTATCTCCTCTACCTGCCGCATGACCGCATCGGTCTTTTGCAACGAATAGGCTTTGGGAGCGGACACATTGATAAAAAAGTACCCCTGGTCTTCGGGAGGAAGGAATCCAGTTGGTAAAAACTTCATGATAAACACTGCCAGTACCAGGATCACTGTCAGGAACATGATTGGCCGTGACAAATGCTTCGTAAAACTATCGGATATTCTAAGATATCCTCTGGTGGTCTTGTCAAATCCCTTGTCGAACGCCTTGAAAAACCTCCCAAGTAAACCTTTTTTATCCCTCTTGGGTTTGAGCAGCATGACACATAGGGGTGGCGAAAGTGTGAGCGCCAACAATGCTGATATCAGGATCGAGGAGATCAGTGTAAGTGCAAACTGCTTGTACATGACACCGACCGTGCCGCCGAGGAAGGAAACCGGGACGAAAACGGCACACAGCACCATGGTGATGGTCACAATGGCCGGGGTGATCTCTTTCATGGTATGCTTTGTCGCCTCGAGCGGCGTTAAACCCTCCGAATCAATTTTTTCCTGCACTGCCTCCAGGACTACAATGGCATCATCAACCACGATACCAATGGCCAGGACAAGGGCAAACAGGGTCAACATGTTGATCGAAAAACCCATCAGGGCAAAGGCCGCCAGGGCTCCTACCAACGAAATGGGGACAGTGATGGCAGGGATCAGGGTGGCCCGCCAATCCTGAAGAAAAATGAAAACCACTATAAAAACCAGCACGAATGCCTCCAGGAGGGTCATCAGCACCTCCTCAACCGAAGCCTTGACAAATTCAACCGTATCGAGTCCCTTCTTATAGGTTATGCCGTTTGGAAATTCCTTTGCCAGCTCCTCCATGGTGGCATCGAGGGTTTCCTGCAACTGAACGGCATTGGAACCCGGGGCCTGGTAAACGGCAATCGCAGGCGCGGGCTTTCCGTTGAATCTTCCATTCGCATCATACGTTTTCATCCCCATCTCGATCCGTGCAATATCTTTCATGCGAACCAGCGATCCGTCGGCATTGGCCTTAACGATGATCTGCCCAAATTGCTGCTCATTGAGCAACCGCCCCTGAACACGGATCATGATCGACATGTCCTGCCCGGCGGCAGCAGGATTTTTGCCGATCTGCCCTGCTGCAGCCTGCACGTTCTGATCCTTGATCGCCCCTTGTACATCCTGTACGCTGATTCCCAGCCCGGCCATCTTTTCAGGATTCAGCCAGATACGCATGGCATAGTCGTCGCCTCCAAACATGGTAACGTCGCTCACTCCCCTGATACGCTTAAGAACGTTTACAATATTGATGTTCAGATAATTGGCCAGGAATTTGGTATCATATGCCGTATCGTTTGAAACAAGAGAATAAAGCATGAGGATACTGGTGGATTTCTTCATGACAATCACCCCGCCCTGGATAACCTCGGCAGGCAGCACATTCATGGCACGCTGGGTGCGGTTTTGAACTTTCACCGTGGCCATGTCAGGATCTGTCCCCACTTCGAAAAATACGGTGATGTTGCAGGATCCGTCATTGGCGCATTGTGAAGTCATGTAAATCATGTTGTCAACGCCATTGATCTGTTCTTCCAGGGGTATTGCAACCGTTTTCTGCACATCTTCCGCATTGGCTCCGGGGTAAAATGCAGTAATCTGGACCGTAGGCGGAACAACATCAGGATATTGTGAAATTGGCAGGGTCAGCATGCTTAAAATGCCGACCAGCGCGATCATGATCGCAATGACCGATGAAAGAATAGGGCGCGTTATAAATGACTGCAACATATTTT
>CAZPWZ010000135.1:0-6530 GCA_964590675.1 uncultured Draconibacterium sp. | reverse complement strand
GTTCCGGCCTTCGGGGCGTTTCATCATCTGGTATTTCTCCACCAGGTCCGACCATAGTTTGTTGAGATCCTGTTCCCGGTTTTTGTACATTTCCTTTTCGAACCGGTACATTACCTGTGCCCAGCGGCTGAAAACAAGCTGTTCGAGGCGCAGGGTCTTGAAACAGTTATCGGCAATCTTCATCTATTCCTCTTCACTGATCCCGGTCATATCCTTAAGCCATTGCGGATTGGACGAGAACCTTCCGAAAATCATGGCAATGGCTTCGGTGGTGAAGGTATGGGCAGGGTCACGAAGGATGAAGGGCAGGGTGGTATCGATGTTTTTATCGTATACGGCATGTCCGTATTCATGGAGCATGGTGTTCATCCAGTATTGATTCGGTTTTACATTGCAAAGCACACGTACATCACCGGTATTGTCGATATCGGTGCAGAAGGCATGTTGATTCTTTCCGGGTTTTTCATACAAATCACTGTTTTTCAGCATGTCCCCGATAGGCAGTCCGATTCCGGCATAAAAGTCCGCTGTCAGCGTTTCAAGGTTTTTATCCTTGTAATATTTATCAAGGTCAACATCATAGATCTTCGGGGCCTCCTGGAAAAAGCGGTTCTGATAATTCCAGGGCATCAGTTCCTCCTTGCTTTTCAGGTTATAGTACTTCACGAAGTAGTCGTCAATATCGCCTTTTACCTGTTCGAATGACTTTTTCGTGAGACTGTCGAGCTCATCGAAAAGTTTGCTGACCTCTTTCGGATCCTGATCACTGAGCGTGAGGCTCATTTCATGGTAGGTCTTAAATCCCAGCTCCTTGGCCACCTCGTTGCGTAACTTTACCAGGTTTATGACATCTTCGGCCACTACGGTCCCGATTTTCTTCTGGGCCTCCCACACCTCTTTCTGGTATTTCACATCCTTCGAACTGCCGAGCACCTCTTCAACATCATTGTCCGACATCTTCTTCCCCTTCACCTCCGTACGGAAATTGCCGTATTTCTGTTCGATCACCGTTCCCATGCGCACCATGGCGTTGAGTTTGCCGGTATCGGCCTTGGCCATGAGGAAGGAACGGTACAGTACATCGAGTTGGCGGTTCAGCAGGCTGTCGGTGATCAGACCAGAAACTTTGATCTCCTCCAGTTTCTTCAGCTTATCCTTGTCGGAAAAAAGCGCCATCATCTTCAGGTTGAGATCCTCTGCTTTTTTAAAGTCCTCCGGCTTCCCTGATATGGCAGCATCCCACGATGCCAGGGTGGTTTGCTTATAAAGCGGAATCAGCACCGAATCGTGCTTGCGGATAAAATCGGTCAGCTCATTTTTCATTGTTTCCTGTTTGGAAGTACATCCCGCCAGCAGCAGCAAGGACAATACAAATACATAGATTGATTTCATAGGTTGATATTTTGTTTTTGAACTATTTTTAACCTGTTTCCTTATTCAATACACCAGTTCGATCCTTCCTTTCCATCCTTCACCGTGATATGGAGTTGCTGCAGTGCATCCCTGATCTGGTCGGAGGTTCCCCAGTCCTTGGTTTCGCGCGATTTCTGCCTGATAGCCAAAACAAGCTGCATGATCCCGTCAAGCAATTCACGCTGGTCGGTCGATTTTTCATCTTTTAATCCAAGGATGTCGAATAAAAAGGTGTTGAATATATTCCTCAGCAACACCAGGTCGGTTGCAGCGATTGTCTCTTTTTTATCGGCCACGGAGTTGATGATACGCACCCCTTCAAATAGGTTTGCAATGACGAGCGGACTGTTGAAGTCGTCGTTCATGGCGGCATAGAGGCTGTCGGAAAGATCCTGTATGACGCTGTTTGCATTGCCTGTTGCTGAAACTGTTATGATCTCATTTGAATCCTTGTTTGCTGTTGCAATGCCTTCAGCCGGGATAAGCCTGCTCAATGTTTCAAAGGCGGTCATCAGCTTTTTCAGCCCTTTTTCAGCGGCCTGCAGTGCTTCGTTTGAAAAATCGAGGGTACTGCGGTAATGGGCCTGCAGGATGAAAAACCGGATGGTCATAGGGCTGTATGCTTGTTGTAAAGATGCATGGCTCCCGGTGAAGAACTCATCCAGGGTGATGAAATTCCCAAGCGATTTGCCCATCTTCTGACCATTGATGGTGATCATGTTGTTGTGCAGCCAGTATTTTACCGATTCATGGCCGATGGCTGCCTGGCACTGCGCAATTTCCGATTCGTGGTGCGGGAACAGCAGGTCCATCCCGCCGCCGTGAATATCAAAATATTCACCCAGGTATTTGGTGCTCATGGCCGAGCATTCGAGATGCCATCCGGGGAATCCTTCGCTCCAGGGGGAGGGCCAGCGCATGATGTGTTCCGGTTGCGCCTTTTTCCAAAGGGCAAAATCGGCGGGGTGACGCTTCTCATCCTGCCCTTCCAGGGTCCGGGTGTTTGTCATCAGGTCGTCGAGCACTCGCCCCGACAATTTTCCGTATTCATGGGTTTTGCTGTATTTCTCCACGTCGAAATAAACCGAACCGTTCACTTCATAGGCATAACCGGCTTCAAGGATTTTACTGACCATCCGGATCTGCTCTATCATGTGGCCCGACGCCCTGGGTTCAATACTCGGTCGCTTTACATTGAGGGCATCCATGAAAATAAAATAGCGGTCGGCATAATACTGGGCGATCTCCATGGGTTCAAGCTGCTCAACCTGTGCCTTTTTCGCAATTTTATCCTCACCCTCATCTAAATCTGCCACCAGGTGCCCCACATCGGTAATGTTTCTCACATACCTCACCTTGTATCCCAGGTGCAGCAGATACCGGAAAACCACATCGAATGTAATGGCCGGCCTGGCATGGCCGAGATGCGGATCGCCGTAAACGGTGGGCCCGCAAACGTACATGCCGGCAAAGGGCGGGTTGATAGCCTCAAAAAGTTCCTTTTTACGCGTAAGGGTATTGTGAATAAAAAGCTGGTTTTCCATGAGATAGACAATTCGGGCACAAAGGTAAAAAAATCTGAGACCCGGTGGGCTGGTTTGATCAACAGATTTCACCTGTTTCCGGTCCGGGAGATGTCCGGGTGGCCAGCATGCAAAATTTATTTTCCTGCATGTTAGAAACAATAATAGCAGCGCTTGTCTATTTTAAAAACTTTTCCATCACGCTAACCAGGTGTTCTGCCGACGGGCGGTCCTCGGTCATCTGGCTGATATATTTCCATTGCAGGATCCCGTTTTTATCGATCAGGTAAATGGCCGAGATATTCTGCTCCGATTGAACCCCATCCCAGAATTCGGTGAACAGCTTGAGGCGTTTCGACAGGGTTCTCTTTTCATCAATTAAAACCGGTAATGAAGAGGGAACGCCCGATGAAAGGTCAAACGATTTGGCGTAATGCTCCCTGGCCCACGCCGCGAACTCCTGTTGGATCACAGAACCTTGTCCGCCTTGTGGATGCTTGATCCTTTCAAGGGTTTTCATCGATTCGGGAATCGCTTCGAACCATTTTCCTATGACCTCCTTGTTATAAGGCAGGACAAAAGCGATCTCCAGGTCAAATTTTTTCTTAAGCTGTCCGAGCATGTCCTTGTCGGCCAACTCAAGATACTGATACTGGCAGAACAAACACCAGCCGTTGCCTACTTTTCCCCGCGGAAACATCAGCAGCACATTTTTCCCCCTGTAATCCTGCAGCGAGAAGGTGCCACCCTGGTAAACTGGCAGTATGAATGATGGCATCGGTTCGCCCTCGATGGCCGGCAGAAGGTCGGCAAGTTGAAGGTCTGTCCTGGGGGTCGAGAGTGAATTGAACAACTTCCAACCCTGCGGATCCTTATAAAGTTGAAGGTATTCAATACTTCCGGTTGTTTTCGCGCGCACCATGGCCATCCCGTCCATGACATCCAGAACCTGGATTTCATTGTCGCGCAGGGCCTCATCCTGCCGGCCGATGCCGGCCCTTGCATTTTCCAGCAGCGACTCAAAACGCGTCCTTTGGATGGCCGAACGCCCTTCCTGGCCAACCTGGTTCACGGTAGCCCTGCTGAAATCCGCGGCTGCCGCTTCACTCAGTTTCCCGGCATCTCCACGCTGCTGGCCCTGGAGATAGCGGCTGACCGTCGACTCAATCTCCTTTGTCTCTTTTCCTGCATCGAAATCTTTCATCCATCCCATGTTCTGCGGACTGTTCCAGAGTACGTTGACGATTTTCCACTCCCCGTTGGTCCTGACCATCTGCAGGTAATCGTTGAACTGGGCCGAATTGACCTTCACCATGGCCACCGGAGGATCAATATGGAGGATCGCAACACTTAAATGACGCGCGGAATCGGGCAAAAAACCTGCTTTTGCACTGGAAGCCTCGACCAACCCGCTATATGTTGTATAGGTCAGGGCGATCCTGCCGGTTCTTTGTATGTACCTGGGAAAGGCCTTGTTCAAATCGGGATGAATGGCGCGACCCATTCTTACTGCATCGCCCGAATAGTAACCATCAGCATAATCCAGTGCTGTGCCCCTGATGGAATCCTCGGTGGGAGAATGTTTCCGGATCCCGGGCGAAATTCCTCCTGGTTGCTGACCGGAGGTTGAAACGGCAAGAACAAACGCCGTCAAAATTGTCAAAATGATGTTTTTCATAGAGGTCATATTTTGTAGCAATTTACACAGGTAAACCTGGTTGTCAAAATTAAATCGGCAGGAGACTCCGGAGGGCAGGTATACGCTGCTTTATTCAGGATATCTGATGCGGCTTTATTCAGGGAACTGCAGTGCTGCAGATGTCACTGGTGCGGGTTGCTGAGTGTCCATAATATCATGAGGACCTTCAAAAATAGCTACTTCCCGTCATGTTATCTCCGGTAAAAAGTAATAATTTTGAACACGATAAATCTATTTGCCCATGAAAAATCATCGTCTGCTAGCGCTTGCCGGCTTATTGCTGCTTTTGCCTGCCCTGCTTTCCGCCCAGGACCAGATCAACCTTAACATCCCCTGGAAATTCATCAAAGGTGACAATCCCGCCTATGCCGGGCCTGGATTCGATGATTCAGGCTGGAAAACCATTGCCGTTGACAGGATCTGGGAGTCACAGGGGTATGATCCCTACGATGGTTACGCATGGTTCCGTGTCAGGGTAGTAATTCCATCCTCTCTGAAAGACAAAGCCCATCTGAAAGACAGTTTGCGAATTTATCTCGGGAAGATCAACAACTTTGATCATGCCTTCCTGAACGGGAAACTTTTCGGGATCAATGGCAGCAATGCCCTTCCTGAAATGGATTCTGATACTGATTTCATACATGCCCCCATCAGTTACTGGGATAAAAAAAGACCCTACACGCTTTCCGTGAATGATCCGCGGATCCTCTGGGACCAGGAGAATGTGATCGCAGTCAGGGTGTTCGACCAGGGAGGCCAGGGAGGGCTGTACACCGGCGATCAGTATATCGAAATGACAAAGCTGACCGATTACCTGGCCATTGATAACAACATCTCACCTTTCAGGTTTTCAGGAAGTTCCATTGACAAGACGATCGTCATCCGGAATTCCTCCACCGGTTACCCTTTAACCGGAAAGTTCAGCATGGTGGCCAGGAACAAACTCTCGGGCAAGGAGACATTCCACAAGGAGGAGAAGCTCAGCCTGTCACCGGGTGAACGAAGGGAATACACCCTGAATCTGACCAGGGAAGATCAATCGCAGATGGTGACCTACCGATTTGAACTGGCCGAATCGCCTGATGTTGCAATGCTTTCGGACGAAACGCCTTATATAACAACGCCTCCGGTATCGCCATTACCATGTATAAACAGTCCGTCCATCACTGCGGCAAGGCCGGGAAAACCATTTCTGTTCACCATACCGGCCTCAGGAAACCGCCCGATCACCTTTGAAGCGGTCAATCTTCCTCCGGGGCTGACCCTCGATCCGAATACAGGGATCATCACCGGGAAGGTCGATCAACCGGGGAATTATACCGTCACCGTCAAGGCAAAAAACAACAAGGGACATGCATCCTCCCGGTTGACCATCTCGATCGGCGACCGGATCTGCCTTACGCCACCCATGGGATGGAACAGCTGGAATTGCTGGGGACTGGCCGTGGATGAGCAAAAAGTTCTTGGCAGTGCCCGCACTTACCGCGACAAGGGCCTCATCAACCATGGATGGGCTTACGTAAACATTGACGATGGATGGGAGATCCCCAAAGACAGGGAGCCAAAGCGTGATCCTTCAGGCAACATCCTGACCAACGAAAAATTCCCCGACATGAAACGGCTTGGTGACAGCATTCACCGGTTAGGCCTGAAATTCGGCATCTACAGCTCACCAGGTCCATTGACCTGCGGTGGTTATACGGCCAGTTACCAGCATGAAATCCAGGATGCCCGGTCGTTTGCCTCCTGGGGAGTTGATTACCTGAAATACGACTGGTGCAGCTATGATGGAATTGCCAAAGATACCTCCCTGCCGGAACGGAAGAAACCCTATTTCGTAATGCGCGATGCACTGGCCGGCCTCGACCGCGATATTGTTTACCGCCTCTGTCAGT
>CAZPWZ010000134.1:0-6534 GCA_964590675.1 uncultured Draconibacterium sp. | reverse complement strand
ATCATCTGCCACACAAAACCCTGATCCTTGTTGTGCTCCGAATCCGTAAGTATACAAGGGGGCGAACAGAACACTTTCATCGGCACCGCCGAAGCCAGTGCCCTGACTATTTACCAGGGGACCATTGTTAAATAATACCGATGTTGTTCCATCGATCCCAGCACTCAGGCTGGTTTGCACGGGAGGAATCGTTGCCGGGCCGACATGATTGGCCACTTCCCTGCTTGGCTGAAAACTTGCAATTGGCATACTGTTCGGGTTGGCGCCGGGAGGCGAAACAACAGCGAACGGTCGGTTCCATGAAAGATGAACCGTATTTACAGTCAGGTTGCCTGCCAATGTGGTTGGTGGAAGAAGTCCCGTCTGGTTTACCGTGACAGTAACAGGAGGATTGCCTGCAATGGTTACAGTAATTGTCGCAGTTCTTGTTGCAGGAGTGATATTGGATGTACAGGTGGCGGTCAGCGTGCCTGAACCCACGCCGGAAGGGGTAACAGAACACCAGGATTGGTCGCTTGTTGCTGTCCAGGGAACTGCGGTTGTCACTGAGAAATTAACCGCACCGCCCGACGGTCCGAGGCTCCTGCTGGAAGGATTAACCAACAGGGGCTGATAAGTCCCAGTGATCGAAACATCGTCAATAGCCCAGTACCATCCATAGGTGCCTGTAAAGTTCCATTTGAACAGCACCTGGCTGTGCCCGGCAACTCCCGGAATGGACTGGGAAAAAGCTGCAGGCACCGGAGTAGTAGTAGTAGTGAATACCTGTATTGGAGTCCAGGTTGACCCATTGTTGATACTATAGGAAACGGTTCCTGTTTGTCCCGTATATTCCTGAAAATAATGCTGAAACTGTAAATTGACACCGGTATAGGAGGTAAAGTCAAATACAGGACTGATCAGATCGGCATTTTGTGTATTTCCATTCCCATAGCCATCACTGTTAAGGAATGCATAGTTGCCGGAAATGGTAATGCCTGCAATGGTACCAAACTGCCACACCTGGCCATTCCCCTGGTGGTCTGCCTGGGTCCAGCAATCAGGTATGGTAGTGTTGGTAAAGGGTTCCGTATATGGCAAGGAAACAGCCTGGATCGTTCCCTGGTAATTCTGGCTGACTTGATCTGTGGTTACATTGGAGTAGGTCCGGTTCAATGGATTAAAAGCAACGCAGTTTTTTGAAGGGGTGGCAATTCCCGAATAACCACAAGGAACGGCCACGCTGTAATTTCCAAGGGCATTGGTTGTTGTGGCAGGTGGAGTAAGATTCGTAAATGTGACCGTAACACCTGGTATTCCAATGTTTCCCGCATCTTTTACGCTTCCTTTGATGGTCACAGTAGGAACTGCAGAAACTGTGACCATAACAGCCGGTTCATCCGGATCGTTGGAAGTAATGGTAATGGTGGCTGTTTGTGTTGTACATCCAATCTGGCTCCAATCAATTGCCACGTCCATGGCTTGTGAACCGGCTCCTGCAATATTAAAAGGAGTTGCAGGATAACCGGATGTTGTTAGCCAGCTTTGATTATCGGTTAGAGAGGAAATTGACAGTGGGCTGTCTCCAAGGTTCTGAATAATGAACTGAGAGCCGGATACCTGGTTCATTGCTGCAAAGGCGTTGATCCTTCCCGTACCTAATTGCCCGATATATCCCGGGTTCTGTGCATTGATATTATCGGCCGTAGATTTGATGACACTGATTATTTGCTGTGCAGTCAGCGTGGGATTTGCCGATTTAAGCAAGGATGCCAATCCTGCGACAATTGGTGTTGCCATAGATGTACCGTTAAAGGAGGCATACGAATCGTTGAAAACCGTGCTGTAAATGGAGACTCCGGGGGCAGAAACATCAATCCAGCTTCCATAATTGCTGAATGAGGCTTTCTGGTCAGTCTGGTCGGTGGCGGCCACCGAAATTGTCTGATCTATCCCATCAATCGGGCTTCCTGAGGATGAATTGTCATTGCCCGCAGAATGACAAACGACAAGGTTGTTATTAAAGGCATTGATAACCGGGGTCAGCAATGAAGCTCCGCCCCCAAAACTCATGTTCAGCACATTACCCCCATTATCAATGGCATATGCAATGGCAGAGGCAGCAGCGGCAAACTGCACAAGCCCTCCGCCTGTATTTGTTTCATAACCAGCTCTTAAACACATGATTTTACATCCCCAAGAAATGCTCGCAATGCCTACACCATTGTTGGTTGTTGCTGCAACCAAACCGGAACAATGTGTCCCATGCCCCTGGAAATCCATCGGGTTGTTATCCGGATCATCCCCGTCTTCACCGGCAGCTGCATTGGCTGTATTATCAACCCAATCCCAGCCCCTCACATCATCAATATAACCGTTTACGTCATCGTCAAGACCGTTCCCCGGAATTTCACCCGGATTTACCCAGACGCTCGCTGCGAGATCGGGGTGATCCCAGTCAACCCCCGTGTCGATAACTCCAATGGATACGCCGGGACTGCCGGTTCCCTTGCTCCATGCATTGGGCGCATTGATCTGTGGCAGATACCATTGCTGTCCATATTGAGGATCGTTTGGAACAATGTCGACCGGATAAAGATAGTTCAGGTTAACCCATTCAACGCCTGAAATACCTTCAAATAATGAAAAAGCGGTTGGCAGGGGAGTATCCTTTAAATAATGGATCACGTAAGTGTTTTGCAATTCCCCGGGCAGGTTTTTGCCGATGTATATCATCCTGAGCTTATCAACCATCAGGTCCCGAAAAACAGCATTTATGTCTGGATCACCAGAGGTATAAAGTAGTGATTGATTGACACTAAATTTCCTGGCAGAATTGAATTTTATGATCAGTTCCTTTTCGGTATGATTTTGATTCCAGTCCACCACTGCCAGATCAACTGTGGTATTTTGTTTTGCAGTTGCGTTACTGATACCCCGATGATCAGTTTCCCCCTGGGATGTGATCAACGAATTCGTTGCAACCGGAGGCCGGTAAATTGTCAATGATGTCGGGATAACATCGATATCCTGAGGCAAGGATGCGGGTGAATAAACACAAATCGTAAAAGTTTCCTGGTAACCGGGGCCATCATAACTATACACTCTGACATAATATGTTGAACCAACCGTTAAACCAGCCGCATTGATAGTTTCAGTCCCACCTGAATAAGAACCATCGGCACAGGCAATATTGGTCCCATCACATGCACCAGATCGCAAATCGACCACAGCATCAAATAATCCTGATCCGACAACCTTGATAATGGGATTTGATGTAGTCGCAACAAATTTATACCAGACATCATCGTCTGCACTACCCAGCCATCCTGCGCAGGTGATGGCAGGAATTGATTGGGTGGCACCAACGGTTGTGCCGGTTGTTGGCGAACAGCTTGACGTCTGGGAGATGAGTATGGCCCCGGAGCAGTCATCATTGGCGGGGGCAGTTACCGCATCTGTAATGAAAGAAGTAAGCACAGCGGAGGTGCTACCTGTTACATTCTTATGCCCGGCACTTTTTACTTTAACGGGCTTAAAATTTATTGATTGCGCAGATACATAAACAAGGAAAGCACTGACAGACAAAATAAGCAAAATTCCTCTTTTCATGGCTATAAATATTAAGAATGCAAAGATTTATAAGAACGATTAGAAAGGATTGGCTTTATTTATTTGATCCTTTTGTTAAATGGCAAGTTAACAAGGGGCAAGTTATGAAAAAAAAGACTGTTTGTCAAGTATGTCCGGTGAAAACATGACCTTACCTGCTTCCGGTTTTGGAGGTTTTGATAATATTCCTGAAAGCTGCAGAAATTACGGCAGGAAAAATGATGGAAATTACATTAAAAAATAATCAGTATGCCCACTTCACCCAGATCGAACCCCAGGTGAAACCGCCGCCGAATGCGGCAAGGATGATGTTATCGCCTTTTTTAAGCTTGTCTTCCCACTCCCACAGGCACAGCGGGATGGTGGCATCGGTTGTGTTGCCGTACCGGTCGATGTTGATCATCACCTTATCTTTGCCTACGCCCATCCGTCGGGCAGTGGCGTCAATGATCCGCAGGTTGGCCTGGTGAGGCACCAGGTAGGCAATATCGTCGGCTGTAAGGTTATTTCTTTCCATGATCTCGGCTGATATATCGGCCATACGGGTAACAGCAAATTTGAAAACGGGCTGTCCCTCCTGGTATATAAAATGTTCCTTCGCGTCCACGGTTTCGTGTGAAGGCGGCCTGACGGAACCGCCGGCTTTCATATGCAGGTGAATCCGGCCCGAGCCATCTGTTCCTGCCATCGAATCCATAATTCCTACTTCTTCGGTGGTGGGCTCAAGCAACATCGCACCTGCGCCATCTCCAAATAAGACACAGGTTTCACGGCTTGTATAATCCGTAATAGATGACATTTTATCGGCCCCGACCACAATCACCTTTTTAAACATCCCCGTTTCCACGTATTTGGAGGCAGTGATGAGGGTAAAAAGCAAACCTGAGCAGGCTGCATTGATGTCGAAGCTGAAGGCGTTCTTCAACCCGGCTTTATCGCTGATAATATTGGCTGTAGCCGGGAAGGTCATATCCGGTGTGACCGTGGCACATATGAGCAATTCAATTTCCTCAGGCTTCGTGCCGGTCTTTTCCAGCAATCCTTTCACCGCTTCAGCACCCATGTCGGAGGTTCCAAGTCCTTCGCCTTTAAGAATATGACGTTCCCGGATCCCGGTGCGTGTCATGATCCACTCATCGGTGGTTTCAACCATGGATTCCAGCTCCTTATTGGTCAATATATAAGGAGGAACCCATCCATGGATTCCAGAAATCTTCGCTCTGAGCTTTGACATGATTTTTATATATTGTTAAGAGAATACTGTTCGAGGGCGTGCTTTATCTTTTGAGAAAGTTTGGCTTCGTGAACCTCCTTCGCCATGAATATCATTTTGCGGATGGCGTTGGCATTGGAAATGCCATGACCTACAATAACGGTCGAGTTCACCCCGAGTACAGGTGATCCCCCATAGGTTTCATAATTGAACCGGTCGAGATATGCATCCTTGATTCCCCTTTTGACCAGTACGCGATACATGGCCTCAACCTGCTTGAGCACGATATTCCCTACAAAGCCGTCACAAACAATCACATCTACATTGTCGCGAAACAATTCACGACCCTCGACATTGCCCACAAAATGAAAATCTTTGGAATCTTTCATCAGCTGGAATGCCGATTGTGTGGTCAGACTGCCTTTCTTTTCTTCAGAACCGATATTCAACAGGCCTACCCGCGGTTTCTTCACATGAAATACATGCTCGGCAAACAGGGAGCCTAGGATGCCAAACTGGTACATCACATCCGGCTTGGCGTCGGGATTGGTTCCGACATCAATTAATACCGAAGAGCCGCCATTTTCTTTTGGAATATATGCAGGGGTGCTGGGCCTGATTATTCCCTGGATGGTGTTGACGCTGTAAATTGATCCCACCATCATCGCGCCACTGCTACCTGCACTGGCAAATGCATGGATCTCCTTATGTTTCAACATCTTAAAACCAACTGAAATGCTGGAATTGGGTTTGTTTAGCAACGCTTTTGTTGGCTGCTCATCCATTTCGATCAGGTCGGGAGCATCAACGATCTCAAACTTATCGGCGCGCACATTCTCTTCCTTCAGAAAGGTTAAAATGAGCTCCCTGTCACCGATCAAAACTATTTGATCCGTATCAGGGAGTTCCTTTTGAGCCAAGATAGCACCATGTATCGTAGCTTTCGGAGCAAAATCGCCTCCTAAAACATCCAGACCGATTTTCATTGGCAGAAAATTAGGTAAAAAAAACTATTCCGCAGAGGCCTTCACAACGGCTTGTTTTCCACGATAATATCCGCATTCAGGGCAAACTCTGTGGTATAAAACCGGGGCGCCGCAATTTGAACAAACGACGGTTGTGCGTGCAACGGCTTTATCATGGGTCCTTCTCTTGTCCCTGCGGGTGGTCGAAATTTTATGTTTCGGATGTGGCATAATACAAATTATTAACGATTTACAATTTACAATTTACGATTTTTCTTCAGCTGGGCCAAGGCTTCCCACCTAGGATCAGGTATATGGCTTTCACTCAGTTCCTGCAACTTCTTAATTATCTCAGGATCACATTGACTGTTCCCCTCTTCATCCTCAGGATGCACCCTTCGGATAGGCAACAGCAAATGGATATACTCATAGATAAAAGGAGCCATATCAAATTGGTGCGCAGTGTCAGGAATAACCTGCACATCCTCACTCTCTTCATAATAATGGTCGCCGAGCTTAATAATGAGCCGCTCATTGCCTTTTACCTCTACATCCATCAGTTCATTGCAGCGATCGCAGGTCACCCTTACCTTGCCTTCAATCGCAAGGTGAAGATCCATCATGCGCTCTTCCCTGGCCATCGTAACAACAACCGCTACCTCTCCTCCGGTGATCTCTGCATCTTTAACCTGTTCAAAGAACGTATCGCCGATCTTAAAATCGAATATGTGCGTTCCTGGATTCAATCCTGTGAACGCTATTTGA
>CAZPWZ010000133.1:6266-6603 GCA_964590675.1 uncultured Draconibacterium sp. | reverse complement strand
TTCAGTAGAAAATCAGGTTT
This sequence comes from uncultured Draconibacterium sp., assembly GCA_964590675.1. GTDB lineage: Bacteria > Bacteroidota > Bacteroidia > Bacteroidales > FEN-979 > CAIVAT01. Next base: position 6,583 of record CAZPWZ010000133.1, on the reverse strand, counting down.
TCAGCTCTTTGCCGGTGTAGCTGCATTTTCTTTCGGAACCGGCTGTTCCAGTTGCGTATTCAACTTCCTTACCATTTCCTTGTACCGCTGAAGATCTTTGGCATCAACCGGTTTGGATGGAGGTGATTCAAGTTTCAACGGATTTGTAGGTGTGCCGTTGCGGTAAACGCGGAAATCAAGATGCGGACCCGTTGAAAGCCCGCTGCTGCCAACATAACCGATCACCTGGCCTTGATGTACACGACTGCCGTTTTTTAATCCTTTCGCATACCCGGACAGGTGAGCATAGGTAGTTGTATAAACCGAATTGTAACGAA
>CAZPWZ010000133.1:0-6256 GCA_964590675.1 uncultured Draconibacterium sp. | reverse complement strand
ATGCTGATCAAACGGCCATACCCGCCATGGAATCCAAGCTTGTTGATCTGTCCGTCGCCCAAGGCAACTACCGGGGTTCCCTTCGGGGCTGAATAATCGACACCGAAGTGGGGACGGGCAATGCGCAGGATGGGGTGCATCCTGGATCGCGAAAACCGGGAACTGATGCGTGAAAACTTCAGTGGAGCCTTGAGAAATGAGCGCTGCAGACTCTGGCCATGCTCATCAAAATAGAATCCCTTATCGCCCTGGACAAAATAATAGGCATAGAAGTCCTTGCCACTGTTATGGAATTTCGAAGCCAGGATCCGGTCAATTCCGATCATCTTGTCATCGACATAAACCTCCTCATAGATAACCTTGAAATGGTCCCCCTTCTGCAATCCGTAAAAATCTACGGTCCAGGCATATACATCTGATAGCGCCAGGCCCAGGTTGATGTCGAGCTTGTTTTCTACAAAGCAATTCCAGAGGGAACTTGTAATCGTTCCGCTGGCAGTCTTTACAAGCCGGGTTACCTTTTTTTTGTCGAGGTAAACTTTCAATGAATCTCTTAAATCATACACCACGAAATCGATCGGATTGATCTCGTATACAAAATAGAGGGTCCGGGGGATCGAATCTTTCGAGACGATCCTGGCAAAATTATTTCCAGATCTGATTTTCCTGACATCGAAAATATCACGTGTTTCTCTTGCGATTTTATCAATGATCCCTGGAGGAACATGATTTGACATCAGCGTTGAAAGGCTTTGGTTTTCCGCAACTTTTCCATGGATTACATGAAGGGTGTCCACGCTGATCTTGTATGCCATCCTGGGCTTCGGTGCCTGAACGATTGTTCTCCCGGATTGGTTTGTAAACGGGAAAAAGAAGCCAATGATCGCAACGATGATAATGATTAAAAAGACTGCTGCAATGGAAAGTGTTTTCAGGGATGGTTTCAGCATGGTATCTCCTAGTCAAAAATGAGTTTAATCTGCACAATTTCAGGCCGGTTGCCCAACCTGACAGGCGGGCCCCAGGTGCCAAAACCGTTGGATACATAGAAATGAGTCTGACCGATCTGCTTATAGCCCTGGCTCAGCTCATAAATAGCCCTGGTTATGTAATTGAATGGCCATAGCTGGCCGTGATGTGTATGACCGGAAATCTGCAGGTCGACACCTAGTTGCGATGCATTTGCCAGGTTGAAGGGCTGGTGGTCCATCAGGATAACAGGGCGCGATAAATCGACCTGTTGCATAAGTTCGGCCAGTTCCTTTCGACTTTTCCCGGTAAACCTGGGCTTGTCGCGGTCTTCACGGCCTACCAGGTAAAACCTGTCATCGATAAGGATGGAGGAATCCCGCAGGACATTTATTCCATGTTCCCTGAGATATTTTACAGCTGGTTCAGCGCCTCCGATGAATTCATGATTCCCGGTGATGGCATAAACTCCAAATTTCGCCCTGATCTGGTTCAGGTTCGCTCCCAGGTTGTTTTTGATCACAGGTGCCAGGTCCTCATCAACAACATCACCGGCAAAAAGAACAATATCAGGCTTCAGGGAGTTTATGACATCAACCAGCCGGTTGGCTTTGCGCTTGGCAATGATTGTTCCCAGGTGAATATCAGAAGCCATCACAATGTTCAGGGCTTTATCCCCGGTTACCGGTTTCCGGACATGGAGCTCCAGTGTTTTAATGCGCGGGGAACGGGCATTGATGAAACCGGCTGCGACAACAAGGGTGACCAATGCCAGGGCGACAAATAAGATGGTTAGTTTTGTTCTTTCGTAATCAGCGTAAATGGATTGGGGGAATATGTGGAAAAAATGGTTGATGACCCTTGCAATATCGATAAATAGCGCGATCAGGATAAAATAGAGCATGAATGCCAGCCAAAATGACCCGATCCATGTGATAACCCCTGTAAATCCGCAAGGGTAAACCCGTTCCAATATCCTTGCCAGGATAAATGTGGCGGCGATCAGCCAGAATCCGGTGATGAACCATGGTCTCCAGGATGAACCGGAAGGGATGGCTTGTAATCCACGGATAAAAATATAACTGTTGACCAGCCCGTAAATTACCAGTACTATGGTAAAAAAGATTATGAATGCACCTGTTTTCAATTATTTCTGTCCTTCCTTTTGTTTTTTTTGCAAAGATACCGTTTCGTAAAAATATACCATTAAATTTGTTAGGTCAAAAATCAGGCAGCCACAGTTTCATTATAATTTTCGCAGGGTATTTACATTTATTTGGTAAACGATGATCGACTCAGGTTTCGCGCTCAGCTGGATTGATTACACAATCATGATCGTATATTTTGCATTCGTTCTTGGCATCGGATGGGCATTAAAAAGGTATATGAAAGATGCCAATGCCTTCCTTGAAGCCGGACGATCCATGCCGGCCTGGGTTGCCGGACTTGCATTTATCTCTACGAATCTCGGCGCCCTGGAGGTGATGGGAATGACTGGTTCGGGCGCCAAATATGGCATGCTTACGACGCACTTTTACTGGATAGGCGCAATTCCCGCGATGGTTTTCCTCGCTTTGTTCATGATGCCGTTTTACTATGGTTCAAAGGCCAGGTCGGTGCCTGAATACCTGAAACTCCGGTATGATGAAAAAACGCGGGGCCTGAATGCAATTCTTTTTGCCGTGATGACGATACTTGCCTCCGGTATTTCCATGTACGCATTGGCCATCCTGATGGAAAAGGTGCTCGGTTGGAATTTTCATTTGAGCCTGGTATTATCGGCTGCCATTGTACTGGCCTACACCTATCTCGGAGGGCTCTCCTCCGCCATCTACAATGAAGTGCTGCAATTCTTTATCATCGTCATCGGCCTGTTGCCGATCGTCTTCCTGAGCCTGAAGGACCTGGGAGGATGGCAGGGAATGCAGGATCAGCTTGCACCTATTGTTACAGCGAAGGGTTTCGCTGCAGATACCTGGACCACCACCTGGAAATATACGGGGGAGGCAAAGGCAAACCCGATGGGGGTGGAATGGTATGGGATTTTTGCCGGGCTGGGATTTGTTCTCTCCTTCGGCTATTGGTGTACTAATTTTCTTATTGTACAGCGTGCCATGGCAGCCGAATCGACCACGGCAGCAAGGAATACGCCGCTGATTGGGGCCCTTCCCAAGATGCTGATCCCGTTCCTGATCATCGTTGCGGGTATTGCGGCGCTGGTGCTGATGAATACCCCGGGGAAAGCATTCGCACTGCCCCTCAACGAGGCCGGGCAGCCGATATGGGATTATACCATCATCATGTTGTTAAAGCAGTACCTGCCGGCCGGGGTCCTTGGCCTTGGAATCACTGCGCTGCTGGCCTCATTCATGTCGGGTATGGCCGGAAATGTATCTGCTTTCAACACAGTCTGGACTTACGATATCTACCAGAGTTATATCCGGCCGGTTACCAGTGACAAAGCGGCCGATGACAAACACTACCTTAAAGTAGGACGACTTGCTACTATCTTCGGTGTGGTGGTGAGTATAGCCGCAGCTTACCTGGCAAGCCTTTTTGGTAATATAATGGATTTCCTGCAAACCATATTCTCCATGATCAATGCCCCGCTGTTTGCGGTGATCTTCCTGGGGATGTTCTGGAAACGCACAACCGGGCATGCAGCATTCACGGGCTTGCTTGCAGGCTTTACCATCGCACTGATACATCATGGGATCACATTCCCCGAAGGTGCTGATACCCTTGTAAAGGGAGGGTGGATCTGCAAATGGTACACCTACCCGGTCGAAATGGCCCAGAACTTCTGGACGGCAATTTATGCTTTTTCCACCAGTGCAGTCATGACAGTAGTATTGTCACTGGCAACAAGGCAGAAAAAAACGGACGAAGACCTTAAGGGACTCGTCTATTCGTTGACACCACGGCACATTGAATCAGATGTTCCATGGCATAAGCGGTCAACGACCCTGGCTATCCTTGTGCTGACAATCGGTACAATACTGACAATTCTGTTTTGGTAATGGATGAGGCAAGGCTTATAAGAATTACATTACTGATTTGTTGCATTACCGGCATTTATTAATTCATAAATAAATATCACATGGGCATAGACATTAAATTTCCGATAGGCCTGATGTTTACCATCCTCGGACTGTTCCTGGCTATCTACGGTTTATTTACCAACGGTGACATTGCGCTGTACAGCAAGTCGCTGGGTATCAATGTCAATCTTTGGTCGGGGTGCGGCATGCTGGTATTCGGATCCATCATGCTGTTTTTTGCATGGAAAAGCAGTAAATCAAAAACCCATTGATATGAGCGCTATACATCGGGCTTTTCTCCGGACACCGCTGGGTCATCTCGAGGTGACAGCTTCGGATATCGGGATCCGGACACTGGTCTTCCTTGATTTCAAGGTCAGGCCGCAACATGTTCCATACTCCTTGCGCCAATGCATAACCCAGTTAGATGAATATTTTCACGGCACACGGCAGGCTTTCGATCTGAAACTCGACCTGGTCGGCACGCCTTTCCAGCTGAAAGTCTGGCACGAACTCCTCCAGATCCCTTACGGTGCCACGATTTCATATCTCGAATTGGCCCGCAGAACGGGCGATATCAAAGCACTTCGCGCTGTTGGAGGCGCCAATGGACATAATCCCGTTTCGATCATAGTTCCCTGTCACCGGGTCATCAGTGCGAATGGCAAACTGGTTGGTTACCGTGCTGGACTGAAACGTAAGAAATGGTTGCTCGAACACGAACATGCCTTTTTGCAGCGCGATCTTTTTTATGGAAAACTCTGAAAGTATTTACGATTTGTTCTGACTTTTCGAAGGGGATTCAATTTCGATGGTCCCTTCATGGCGATCGTTCTTGACAAGCAGTCTTACCCTAATTCCAAATGATTTGAAAAGAAATCTTCTCCTGACAGGTTTGCTTGTTTACATTGTTATCCAGGCACCTTCACAATCCCTGATTCAAAGATTAGACTTTGATCCATCGAATCCATTTGCCCTGAAGAGTGCTCAGACACTTCAGTTTCGTACGATTGAAATCCCTGGAGAACTGCAACTATTCTCGGTTATTGTCGACAGTATCCTTCAACGAACGACAACAAATAATCAACTTGTCGGTGATACGCTATTTTTCACTCTTGCCGATAGTATCCGGGGATGGGCTGCACCCGATAAAAATTTCAATCCTAAGCCAAAATTCACTGTACGGTTCATTAACAATGGGAAGGGTCTTCACAGGATTGAGAACCTTGTCCCATTAGGTGAAAGCAACGATAAGGTATATATTACCGCATCCGGATCAAAGGAATGGCCGGGTTACCTTTGCAGGTCGAAGCTGTTCCGCCCGGGATGTGCGCCGGTAGGTGTGGTGCTTCCCGACAACGCCTGGCATCTGGGTTTTGCCGATGCCAGGATCAATGACACGCTTTCGCTGACGGCTCTTGCCCGCAGGGGGTTGCGTGACAAGGAAAAGAGCGATATTGACCGGTGGATGGTGACGCTGAAACCGGGAGGGTGGGTTGAATATTCAATCTATTTCATTGCACACAGGGGAGACTGGCATGCCGGGTTACGAAAAATGTTTCAGGGACTCTGGTTGTATGATCTTCCTGAATTTGACAACAGCATGTTCAGGCGGAGTGATCTTGCCTGGATGAAAAATTGCTACATCATGCTTCTGCAGTTTGCCTGGGACAAAAAATACTATGATTACGAACAACAGAAACACACATTTTACCAGAATCTTTTTGAATACGATTCGCTTACAGGAGGTTATGACATTTATACGCTTTGGCCGACCTGGCCCAGGCTGGGGCTTGACCAGCGGAACCAGTGGGATATGTACCGCGATCTCCCCGGGGGTTTGAAAGAACTTCGGAACCAGGCTGATTTTACCCATCAGGCTGGTAAAAAATACTTCATCTCTTACAATCCCTGGGATGAAGGAACGCGAAAGGAAGATCAGTTACAGGGAATGGAAGATCTCCTGCGTGCCACGGATGCCGACGGTGTTGTGCTCGATACAAAAGGCTCCTCAAGCCGGGAACTCCAGGCCGCCGCCGACCGGGTGAAGCCCGGCATCATCATGTACAGTGAAGGTATGGCGGTGCCGAAGGATATGCCCGGAATCGTCAGCGGCAGGGTTCATGATGCGCTGGTTTTGCCGCCGCCGTTGAACCTGAACAAACTTATCAAACCCGGTTTTGCCATCTTCCGTGTGCTGCAACTTGCCGATGACCGGCTGCACCGTGAACTCGCCATCTCCTTTT
>CAZPWZ010000132.1:0-6664 GCA_964590675.1 uncultured Draconibacterium sp. | reverse complement strand
AAAAGTAAAAGGTTTTTCATGTTAATTTGGTTTAAAGGTTTAATTTCTAAGTCCTTAGTCTGCAGTTCGCGTTTTGCCTGCGAATTGCCGACTGCTCACTGCCGGCTAATATTTCACTATCTTTCCCGTCTTAACCTGATTTCCGGCCTGGATCTGATAGTAGTAAATTCCTGATTCCAGGTGTTCTGACTGCCAGGTGACCGTTTGCTTTTGCCCTTGATGGAAACCATCCAGCGGTTTTGCCACAAGCTTCCCCATGGTATTGTAAATGCATATTGTTACATGAGTATCTTCCTTAAGATCATAAATAAAATGAACCACATCGTTGACCGGGTTAGGTACGACTGTAACTTTTAGAATTGCATTTTGGCTCAGATCGGGATGCTCATTCGTACCTGTAACAGTATTTAAAATAAAATCCAGAACCGTGAGGGTATCATTTTGTACCACTACACCATTGACAGTAACCGTATCGGTATTTTCAGCGAAAGCCCGCACACTATAGGTTCCAGGTAACAACAAACGGAAATAACGGCCATAAAAACTGTCGCATGTCCGTGGTTCAATGTCGCCATTGTCAATTCCAACCATCTCAATTGTGGCAGAAAGCGGTTCTCCTGTTGTCCCGTCCTTTACATGGCCCGTGATACCTCCCTGAAACACCCTCTCCATAAGGTACAGGCCGCCCTCAAGGTTATCGGAGGCTACCTGCTGCCCCTGCTGACCTGACGGGATGAACTCAGTTGCCATTTCAATCAGAATTTCCAGGGTACCCAAAGCCTGATAGCACCAGTTTGGACTCATGCTCCTGGTCCCCACCATATAATTAATATAATAATTTCCTCCGTTTAAAGAAGGTATCCTGTTGCCTATCTGGTTGGCTATTGAAAACATGACCAACCGGTCGGGGGCATAGACATTTCCTAAATATTTAACATACATTACAGTTTCACCGTATGAGTGATAGGTAATTGACAACACAGGTTTCCTGGAGATCATAAAATCCCGTTTTGCCATGGTCTCCTGTTCCGAAAACTGGGATTCACCACGGTACTCTTCATGGGTTGGATTGGCATTGCCAAAATCCCACCAGAAATCATAATTCCGGTTCAGGTCAACACCATCGTAGCCGGGATCAAACGCGCCATTACCGTTATTATCATGTTGGTTTTTACGCCACCAGGGATAATTAAGGGAACTGTCCACTATATACTTCCAGCCATCCGGATTCAGGCATGGGATGACATAAATTTCAATGTTATCAACCCATTTTTTTACAACGGAATCAACAGCATAATTCGATACAAGATAATCCATGATCCCGATGCAACATTCCATTCCTATAGGTTCCCTGGCATGATGCATACCATCGTAGAGGATTGCTGGTTCATCTTCCCTGACAGAAGGATTATCGGAGATTTTTACCCGGGGAATGGGAAGCTGCAGGCGTTGGCTGAAGCCGACCGTATCAATGTGAAGGATTCCGGGATACAAACTGGCTAATGAATCAATATGGGACCATAATTCTGCCAACTGGTGATATTTTGGATCAACATTGGCTGACGAGGCTGAAATGAATTGCAATTTAATACCCATGCGAGTCAATGATTCTGCCTCATCCCGGGTAAGAATAGTTTGTGCTTCGTATTTCCTATCATGAAACATTAAACGAAATCCTTTGTTTTCGATAGTCTCAATCGTTCGTTGATCCAAATCGTTTATCTGAAAGACATATTTTTGACTGGAAATCTGATGTGCCTGAGCCACAGCAGAACTATTGCTAAAGGAAAACAGGCAACAAGAAAGTATAAAAAGTAATGTTTTCATGATCATGTCCATTTAGTCAGAAACAATTATTCTGTATATGTTTTCATTTGCAGTTCCCAGTTGGCAGCCTGCAGTTCGCTAATCGACTGCCGGCTGTTGACTGCCAACTTTACAAAATCAAATGTACTTCCGCATCAATGCGAAAATGAATCATTCAAACGAACGGGATGGGCTTTAATACGAACGAAAGGATTCGTCAAGGGAACGTGGCAAAAGGGAGGTGAAGTTTTTCAATGCCACCTGAAGATTTTCATTCCGGCAATGAAGAAGACAAGTCCGGTTGAAGTCAGTATAACAACAGGCATAGCTGTTTCCGCAAAACCTGCACCTTCAATCATGATGCTGCGAATGCCGTCGGTCATCATGGTGAGCGGAAGTTGCTGTATCACCGCAATGCTCCACTCCGGAAAATTGTGGTAGCTGAAAAATATCCCCGAAAGCACCATCATGGGCATGCTGAGGGCATTGATCAGGCCATTCCCGATTTCGGTCTTAGCGGTATGCGATGAAATGAAGATCGAAATGCCGGCAAAGGCAAAATTTCCAGCTATAAAAAGCACGATAAGGGCCAGAACATTCCCCTGGATCGTAATATTAAAGGCGAGCCAGGCAAAGAGGAACAGCAGCCCGGCTTCCACAAAATTCATTGCGATCCTCACAGATATGAGCGCGATCAGGAAATTTGACCGTTTCATCGGCGTTGCGACCATGCGGCGCAGCAGTTTTTTTGACCTGCGTTCAATGATGGCATAACTCACCCCCCACATGCACGACATCATCACTCCCATGGCAATAAGCCCGGGAACCAGGAAGTCGATGTACCTGGTTCCGGTGACAGTAAGCGGGAATACCTCCGTGTTGGTCTCCCTGATCACCGGTCCCGTGGCGCTCAATAATTTCGACAGTTTCAGGTAAGTCAGCTGTGCATCGGGATTTCTGGGATCAAAATGATATTGCATGATCCCCTCCTTTTCATCCAGCAACATATTCAGGTTGCCTCGTTTCAGCAGCACCATCGCATTGTGCCAATCCATCTCCGTGAAAATGAAATGGGTATTTCCCAGTTTATCATCAGGGACGGTAAGCTTTACAGACATGCTTCCGGGGTCATTCTTTAAGGTTATGGCCTTATTGTTTTGAAGGAAGGCCGACAAGATGGTGGCGGAATCGGAAGGGAGGCTGATCAGCCGGGTTTTACCGACCACAGCAATTGTGGTGCTCATATCCGATTTTTTGGTAAATGCAATCCCCAATCCGAGCGACATGAGAATGGGGAAAACGATACCCCAGAAAAGTACTCCCGGTTCACGGATAAGCTCCCTGATATTGGCCATGATCAACTGGAACAGCTGGTTATTTGAAATTCGTTCAATCATGGAGATGGCGGCCGGTTAATGAAATAAAAAGGTCATCGAGGGTTATCTTGCGGGTTTCAACCGGTTTGACAGGCAAATCCTGAATTTCTCCCAGTAAATCGGTCAGCGTTCCCTGCTTCAGTATCTTGCCCTGATCGATTATCACGATGTAATCGCAAAGTTGTTCTGCCTCCTCCATGTAGTGGGTTGTCAGGATCATGGAGGTACCCGACTGCTCCTTCAGATGGTGCAGGATAGCCCATATTTCGCGGCGGGCATTGGGATCGAGCCCGGTTGTAGGTTCATCGAGCAGCAGTATTTTAGGTTCATTGAGAATGGAAATTCCCAGGGCAAGCCGTTGCCTTTGCCCCCCTGAAAGATTGACCACCCAGGCTCTCCTTTTCTCCTCCAGTGCGACAAGGCTCAGAACCTCTTCACAGCGATGCTTGCCGATCGAAAAAAAACTGGCGAAAAGCCGGATGGTCTCCCATACATTTAACTTTTCAATGAAATGCGTCTCCTGCAGTGAGAGTCCGATCAGCCGGCGCAGGTAGGTTTCATTCCCCTTCCAGGTCTTGCCCAAGATGCGTATCTCGCCCTGGTCAGGTTGCTGGATGCCTTCAATCATCTCAACCAGGGTGGTTTTGCCGGCCCCGTTCGGACCAAGTATTGCCACGAATTGCCCATGCTCAATGCGTAAATCAATTCCGCGCACCGCCTGGACCGTTTTAAATGATTTGTAGACATTGCTGACTTCGATGACCGGCGCGTGTTCCATGCAAGAACTTTCGGGTTCAGGTTTCACTCTGCAAAGATAGCAGGATGACGGTTAATGTTTTGCTGTACGGACTTTTGGTGCAATTTTATTGACAGGCGCGATCTCCACCGCTTTCCACCTGGCTTCCAGGACACGGTATGGGTATCTTGTGATCATTTCACGTGCATTGGAACAACTGGTCCTGTGGATCTTGATGCCCTGGGTCACACTGACAAATGCGTAGATCTGGTCGCCCGGAGCAGGGCTGCAACACCTGGCAAACTGGTAGTGCAGTGATTTTATTGCAGGATCAATAACTACGTATTCCTCCTTTCCGGCCATCATATCTGAAACCCGTTCGGGGAATGATTCCTCCTTGACCGGTGCGGCCGAAATCACGGGATCCTGCCCGAGTAATGCTTTCTTTATCTTACTGGGATCCGCTTTACCTTCACCAAACCGCTGGTACAGTTCGAGAATGCTTTCGCACCCATAGTATGCTGCCAGCTTGTTCACCAATGGATCAGAAAATTCATGTCCTAACTGGGTCACCTTGTTTTTGATGATCTCCTTCCCGAAATCAGCCTCTTTATATGACTCCATCTTCAAGGCATGCTTGATCCGGGCAATATTCCGGGGACTTTTAACGATATCGAGCCACCCTGGATTCGGTTTCTGAGACTTGGATGTCAGAATTTTTACCGTATCCCCGTTTTGCAGGATATATTTCAGCGGCACCATCTTCCCGTTTACGATCGCGCCGGTGCAGGTTGACCCGATTTCGGAGTGAACTTCAAAAGCAAAATCGAGCACCGAATAACCCTCTTTGAGGCGCTTCAGGTCCCCTTTTGGTGTGAAAATGAATATTTCATTTGAGTAGAGCGCCTTTTTTTCGCGGTTGACCGACTTTTCAAATGAAGTTTGTTCCGGGGCTTCGAGCAATTCCCTGATACGGGCATAGAGGACCGACTCCGCCTTTGCCTTACTCTCCGATTTATATTTCCAGTGGGCGGCAAATCCCTTTTCTGCAATTTCATCCATGCGGCGGGTCCGGATCTGAATCTCCACCCAGCGGCCTTCCGGACCTATGACGGTGGTGTGAAGCGATTCGTAGCCGGTTGCCTTCGGAAAGGAAATCCAGTCGCGCAGCCGGCGCGGGTTCGGCGTGTAGATATCGGTCACCAGGGAATATATCTTCCAGCAGTCGGATGCATCATTTTCAATGGTCTTGTTAAGGATAATGCGGATAGCAAAAAGATCATATACTTTTTCAAATCCCACCTTTTGCATTGCCATTTTCCGCCGGATGGAAGGGATGGACTTGACCCTGCTTTTCAACTCACAGTCAAACCCGTTATCCCGCAACCGCTCTTCAATGGGTCTCATAAAATCGGTAGTATACAGGTCACGGCCGACTTTGGTTTCGCTTAATTTTTGTTCAATCTGATGATACATCTCCGGGTCAGTCGAACGCATCACCCTGTCCTCCAGCTCATTTTTGATCTGGTACAGGCCAAGCCGGTGTGATATCGGTATGTACAAGGCCAGCGTTTCTCCAATGATCACTCCCTGCTTTACCGGATCATACTCCTGCAGGTGGCGCATATCGAAAAGCCGCATGCCCAGGCGGATCAGCAGTACCCTGATATCATCGGACAGGGTCAACAGCAAGCCGATGAAGTTTTCCTTGTTTGTATTGTACTTTTTGGTGTCGAGCCGCTCAATCCGGTGGATTCCATCAATGAGCTCCCTCACGGCTTTCCCATAATCTGTTTCGATGACATCCGGGGACAATGTCCCTTTGTCGGCCAGGTTTTTCAGCATCAGGCACTTAACAGGATCGGGGCCCAGATTCATATCTTCAAGAAGGATGCAGGCTGTTTCGAGCACCATCATTGCATAACCAGGCTCCTGGTCCAGGGACGACTGGTTCAGCATGACAGCGAAGGCCTTTCGCAACGTGGTTTTTTCTCCTCTCAGCTGCTCATATTCGAGCAGTTTTTCGAGGGTCAGTTCCCCGGAAGGGTCATTGGTAAAGTGATTCACGATATGCAATCCAGATAATAAGTAAAACCAACGCAAAGTTAAGCCAGATATTTCAGAAAATGTTTGTATAATTTAGAATTATTCTTAATTTAGTACGCGGTAATCAGAAATGGTAACAGTTCAGCCCGTTTCAGTCAACTCATTGTTTTTCAGACACAAAACATGTTTCGGATAGAAAGCAAGATAAAGGTCGGCAGTGCCGAATACCAGCAAAACAGGGAGGAGTTCCTCAAGCTGCTTGGTAGATATAAAGAGATCCTCGCCACGACAAGGCAGGGAGGCCCTGAGTTGGCAATAACGCGTCATAAGGAGCGCGGGAAGCTGCTTGCACGTGAGCGCATCGATCTGCTCATCGATCGTAACACCCCGTTCATCGAACTGTCGACCCTTGCTGCCTATGGCTTGTACGACAACGGATTTCCATCGGCCGGCATCATCACGGGCATCGGGGTGATCCATGGCAAGGAAGTGATGATTGTTGCAAATGATGCCACCGTGAAAGGTGGAACCTATGTAAAGGAGACCATAAAAAAGCATGTCCGGGCTCAGGAGATCGCCATGGAAAACCGCCTTCCCTGTGTTTACCTGGTTGATTCAGGCGGTGTGTTCCTGCCGGAGCAGGCGAATGTTTTTCCGGACAAGTATGATTTCGGACGGTTCTTTTTCAACCAGGCCAGGC
>CAZPWZ010000131.1:0-6720 GCA_964590675.1 uncultured Draconibacterium sp. | reverse complement strand
TCCAGGTTGGTGTATAAACCATAATACGTACCATTGATGAACATCTTTACGAAATTGGTACGGCGTTCAACCATTCCGGCCCTCTTCCAGATATCATAAAACAGCTTTTCCCTGATCATCGTGGGATCGTTGTGTTCGCCATTCAGGTTTAGCTTCTTTACATCCTGGTATTTACGTCCTGAAACATATTCGCTGAAGCTGATCTTGAACGATTTTTTCTTCGAATACCGTGAAGTATTGCCCCTGAGCCGGAAACCGACATTTTCGAGGGTATCTCTTTTTATATTGTCGTCGAAAATAAACTGTGCCATGTAATAATGGTCGCTTAAGATCGAATCATAGATTACCGCCAGTGAATCGGGGGGTATGTTGATATAGACCGAAGATAAACGGGTGTCGTCGTAAAGGGTGTTTTCCTGAGCGATCGTTGATCCTGTGAGCAAGAATAGCGGGATAATTGAGAGAATGAGTCGCTTTGCAAGGATTGGCATTGGTTTTTTGGTTTTCATCGTTGGCGAAATTACCTGAAAAGATTGGAATAGCATTGGATTATTACTTAATTTTGTTGTATATCATGAATATAGCCCGGGTACTTCATACTGTTTTCCTTTGTTTTTCGCTGGCAATAGCGGACCCGGCCGTTACGCAATCAACATACCTGGTCAAGCATTATACAAATCAGGATTATCATGCCGGCAGCCAGAACTGGTCGATCGAAGCGGATGACCAGGGTTATGTTTATGTCGCGAACAATGACGGTCTGGTCGTTTTTGATGGCACCGGATGGAAAACATACAGAAATACGGATCAAACGATTGTGCGGTCAGTGTATGTTTCCCCCGACAAGCGAATTTATACAGGATCTTATGAGGAATTTGGATTCTGGAAGGAAAATGATGATCATGAGTTAGTCTATACTTCTCTAAAACCCTTAACCTGGGATAGTTCATTTCATAATTGCGAAGTGTGGAAAATCGTACAATGTCATGATAAAATTTATTTCCAGGGATTCTCCTCCCTGTTTGTGTATGATCAGCATGCCGTAAAACCGGTCAAACTGCCGGGAAGCATAATCTTTTTACTGAAGGCACGGGAGCGGATTTTCCTTCAGGCAATCAGCGGAATGCTTTACGAGATCATCAATGACCGGGTGGAATTGATTCCACAGGGGAATGAACTCATTGGAACTGAGGTAAAAACAATACTTCCTTATAAAAACGGCAGTTTTCTTATTGGCACAACTGCTCATGGAGTTTTTTTGTACGATGGGAAAGTCATCACTCCATGGGAATCGGAGGCAAGCGAGAAATTAAAGGAGTACCAGATCAACAATGGTCTGATCATGGATGGCAGGATCATTTTTGGTACCATTGTCAAGGGTTTATTTGTGCTTGATATGGAGGGGAATATCCTGAATCACCTCCATGATGAAAACGCCTTGCAGAACAATACCGTGCTTTCACTATGCAGCGATCTGAACGGCGCAGTATGGGTAGGCCTTGATAATGGGATTGATCATATTTTTTTCGATAATCTTGTTGAGATTTACCAGGATAAGGGAGAACAGCTTGGAGCGGTTTATACGGCGGCAATGGTTGATAATACCCTGTATATCGGGACCAACCGGGGTATTTTCACATACCGGTATAATCAGGAAAGCAGCGTATTCAGTTATTCCGGGATTCTGAAAAATTCGCAAGGGCAGGTATGGGAGTTAAAAGTGATCGACGGAAAATTGATCTGCGGACATACCTCTGGCACTTTTATCGTAGAAGGGAACACCCTGAAGAAAATATCCAGCGCCAGCGGGGGATTTTGTACCCAGAAGATTTTAACAAACCAGGGAGAATACCTGATTCAAAGCACCTATGCAGCGCTGGTGATTTTTGACAAGAGGAACAACAGTTGGGTTTATTCAAAACAGGTTGATGGTTTTCTTGAACCATCACGATTTTTAGAAATGGATCATTTAGGAAATGTATGGGTGGGTCATGCGGTAAAAGGGCTCTACAAACTGCAGCTTTCGAAGGAGCTGGATCGTGTTGTTGCGCTCACTTCCTATGGAACAAAGGATGGTTTCCCATCGGATTTTAATATCAGGGTATTTAAAATTGGCAACCGTATCGTGTTCACTACCGGGTCAAAACTTTTTACATGGGATGATCTGCAAAACAAGTTAATCCCTTACGAGGAGCTGAACCGGCAGTTAGAGGGTTTTGAAGGATGCTCACGAATTATTGATAAGGGAAATGACTGCTATTGGTTCATCAGAAAAAACGACATCGGACTGTTTGAAATCAAGAATAACAGGGTCAGGTTGCTTTTGCACCTTTTTTTACCGCTGTATGCCATTCAGATGGTCGATAATTATGAAAACCTTATCCCATTGGATGAAAACCGGCAATTAATATGCCTGGATAATGGTTTTGCCTTGATAAACATGGGATTGCTGAAAAAGGGATTGCCGGATCGCTCAAAATTACTTTTCAGGGATCTGTATGCTATTGATTCCAAGGGAAATAAAAAAAATATTGATCCGGAAAGATCAATGGCCGTCATTCCGCATGCCCGCAACACCTTGTCATTTTCATTTGTTTCGATTAACAACCGGCACCTGACGCAGCTTTATCAATATAAGCTGAATGGAATCGATGGCGACTGGAGCGACTGGACGCCACAGACCGAGGTAACCTATACGCGGCTTCCCAAGGGTGAATATACCTTTATGGTGCGAACACTGACCAGTACGGGAGGAGTTACTGAACCGATCAGGATGAATTTCACAGTAAAACCCGCATGGTATGCAAGTACGGTTGCCTGGTTTTTTTATACCCTGATCACAATAGGAACATTTTTATTAAGCAGGCATCTCTTCAGGCGAAGAGTCATCCGCCACCACGAGCATCTTCGTCTTGAAAATGAGGCAAAAGCACGCCTTGAAAAGCAGCAGGCCGAACAGGAGATCATTAAGCTGCAAAATGAAAACCTGCAGGTGGAGATATCCTATAAGAACATGCAGCTGGCCGATGCGACCATGGCTATTATTAAAAAGAACGAGTTACTCATTGAGATCAAGGATGAACTCGACCGGCAACGTGAAAAACTTGGCGCAGGCTATCCTCAGCGATATTTTGAGCGGCTGATGTCATTGATAAATAAGAATATTTCAAATGATAATGACTGGAAAGTCTTTGAAGAACTCTTCGACCAGGCACATAAGAACTTCTTCAAACGACTTAAGTCGGCATACCCTGATCTGACTCAGAGTGATTTGAAACTTTGCGCCTACCTGAAATTGAATCTCTCCTCCAAGGAGATAGCCCCCCTGTTGAATATCAGCTTCCGCGGCGTTGAAACACGGCGGTTCAGATTGCGGCGAAGATTGTCGCTTGATTCAGACAGCAACCTGGTTGAGTTCGTAATGCAATTTTAAATTATCCCTTATCTTTCTTCACGGATTTATGTTCCCCGGGTTAAATCTTATCATGAATGTGTGAATTATGTAAATTATTCATATAATCATATAACACAATAGCCGTAAATGTCTTTACATTGCAGCCTGGGATTCTGGACAAGAATGCACGCATATAACAGATATACTGTAAGATAAATGTTCATCACAATAAACTGACGTATTATTGACGTATAGCCCTAACACTGCTTCAACAGGGTGGTGTAACCGTGTAAAGACAACTTCGGTTGAAAACCTTGCATTGAGGCCATTCTTTTTTGTTACTTAGTGTTTTCATTCAACGAAACATCCACATTATGCTGAACTGCTACGCAATTAAAAGTTCGTTCCGGATTAAAACGACAGGCTTACTGTTCTTGTTTCTTACCGGATTTTTTGCATTTTCCCAGGCCCAGGTAAGGGTAATCACCGGGGTCGTGTCGGCAAGTGATACCAGGGAAACGCTCCCGGGAGCCACCATCCTGATCAAGGGAACCACCACGGGTGCCGTTACTGATCTGGATGGGAATTATTCTATTTCCGTAAAAACCGATAAAGCAGTGTTGGTGTTTTCCTTTGTGGGGTATAACACCAGGGAATTGGAACTGGGTAATACTGATGTTTTAAACGTGGCGCTAGACCCAAAAAAGACCACGCTCGACGAAATAGTCGTAATTGGCTATGGGTCGGTGCGAAAAAGTGATCTCTCCGGATCTGTCAGCAGTGTGAAATCGGAAGATATTACCAGAATTACAGCATTAAACCCAGTTCAGAGTCTGCAGGGAAATGTCACCGGGGTGCAGGTAACCAGCACATCCGGGACCCCGGGGGAGAATCCTGCGGTAAGGATCCGTGGAGTCGGGACCTTTGGAAACTCCAACCCGATCTATGTGGTCGACGGGGTCATTGTTGATGATATCTCCTTTTTGAACAGCAATGATATCACTTCGATGGAGGTCCTCAAGGATGCATCAGCCTCTGCAATTTATGGTTCAAGGGGAGCAAATGGTGTAATCATGGTCACCACTAAAATGGGAAAGGCAACGGATGAGAAAACTGTATTCAGCTTTGCCGGGGAGATAGGTATTCAGAAATTGGCGAAAAAAATAGACCTGCTGAGCGGAAGGGATTTTGCCATCATCTCGAATGAGATTAAACCAGGAAGTTTTAACAACGTGGATGCAGTGGCAAACACTGACTGGCAGGACCTGGTGTTTCAAACTGCACCGGTGTTCGATTTTCAGCTTTCAGCATCCGGATCATCCAAAAAAATGCAATACTATATCTCAGGAGGTTATTTTAAGCAGGGTGGAATCATTGAAAAATCCAGCTATGAACGTATAACCCTGAAAATCAATAATATATACAATCTGTCACAATATGTAAAGTTGGGAAATAACATCACCGTTGCCCCATACAGCCAGCAGGTGGCACCTGATGTGACCTATGCCGTGTACCGGGCAAATCCCACCCTGGTGCCCTATTACCCGGATGGTAGTTTTGCAGTAGTTTACAATGTTGGGAATCCATTGGCCAGCCTGGAATACTCCAATAACTTTAATAAAGGTGTCAGGGGTGTTGGCAATATATTCGGCGAGGTTAATTTTCTGAAGGCATTCACCTTTAAAACAAGTTTTGGCATTGATGCCGGGTACAATAACTCGGAAAGCTTCACCCCGGCCTACACGGTTTATAATCCCGATGGTACGATCTCCCAGCAGCAGAACATCATGAGCCGGCTTAATAAAAACAGCAATTACAACCTGACCTGGTTGTGGGAAAATACCCTGAATTTCAAAAAGGAGTTCGGCAAACATTCAGTGGATGCCATTGCAGGATATACCATGCAGAATACAACATCCGACGGGATTAAACTCTCCGGGGCAAATCTGATCCGCGACGGATCAAATTTCTGGTACATTCAGCCATCCTATATTTATGATCCTGCCAACAATGTAAATACGATTAACAACATCCTGGAAGAGGTTGATCTGAATCAATATTATTCCATGATCTCATACCTGTTCCGCGTGAATTATGTATTCAACCGGAAATATATTCTGACGGCTACCTTAAGGAGCGACGGATCCTCCAAATTTGCCCAAAACAGCAGGTACGCGACCTTTCCCTCTGTTGCCCTCGGATGGAATGTTTCGCAGGAGGGATTCATGAAAGAGATAAGCTGGCTGAATAAATTAAAGGTACGTGCAAGCTGGGGTAAACTGGGTAATGATAAAATTCCCTACTGGGATCGTTATGCCCGTGTTGAATCGAATATCCTTTCCATATTTGGCGTAAACAGTGATCCCAACACCGGTGCCACCTATGGCATCAATGGCAATCCCGACCTGAAATGGGAGGTGACCACCCAAACAGATATCGGTCTCGAATTCGGTTTGTTCGACAGCCGATTGACTGCAGAGTTTGATTATTACAACAAGGAAACGGATGATATCCTCGTGTTGTTATCCACTCCGGGTTATCTTGGAAATGGATCCGGTGCAAAGGTGAGGTTCAATGCCGCATCGGTTGTTAACCGGGGATTCGAGTTCAATCTCGGATGGCGCGATCAGGTCGGAAAATTGAAATACAACATCGGGGTCCTGGGAACTACTATATATAATGAGGTATTGAGCATCGGAGGAAACAGTGGCATTGACTCTGTTTTGATCGGGGGATACCTGGGCAACGGGATTCCTGTAACGCAAAGTAAAGTGGGACTGCCAATCGGCGCCTTTTATGGTTATAAAACTGATGGAGTCTTTCAAACCAAGGAGGAACTGGATGCCTATCCGCACGACGGGCAGGCCGGTGTTGGGGATTTGAGGTTTGTCGATGTAAACAATGATGGGAAAATCGACGGAAGGGACAGAACCTATATCGGTTCTCCAATCCCGAAGTTTATTTTCGGGTTCAATTTTGGTGTTGAAATGTATGGCATCGATCTGTCTGTCAATATTCAGGGCCAAACGGGGAATAAGATATTCAATGCAAAAGAGGTCGTCAGGCCCGATCCCTATAATTTTGAAAGCAGGGTGCTCGATCGCTGGACCGGACCAGGAACCAGCAACACAGAGCCCAGGCCCTCTTTCGGAGGATATAATTACACTCCCTCAGATCATTTTATCCAGGACGGATCCTTCCTTCGAATTAGAAATCTTGTGCTGGGTTATACCCTCCCAACCTCCGTGAGCAGTAAAATTTACATGCAGAAATTCAGGATATATGTAAAGGCAGACAACTTGTACACCTTGACAAAATTCACAGGA
>CAZPWZ010000130.1:0-6746 GCA_964590675.1 uncultured Draconibacterium sp. | reverse complement strand
AGCAGGGGTATTTTTACAGTCGTGAATTCGAACTGGACCTGCAGGCTGTTTCTATGGTATCGGGCGACAGTTTAAGCCATCTGAAGGCCGCAAGGATCCATATCGACACCAGGGATTCACTGATCGAAGCCGAGGATATCAGCTTTTATAAAATGGACAGCCAGGCTGCATTCAAATCATCACGAACCCGGCCATCGATGTCCATTGAATTCACCCTCCAAAGACTTCATCTGACGGGACTAAACCACAAAATGCTTTTCCTCGAAAAAGTCCTCAAGGCGAACCAGATCGTGTTTGACAACCCCACCCTCTCATTGAAAACAAATCCGAACCAACATGCTGAATGGCCGCCGGGTAAGCCGATGCATATGGAGGCCGGGAAAATGATCCGCACATTTGAAATAGGCAGGTGCGTGGTGCGAAAGGGAGCATTTTCATACGACGGGGAGGAAGACCGGAAGGCCTCCTATTTTCAGCTGAGAGATATTGACTTTGCCCTGGTCAATGCCACTGTTCATGTACCCGAAAGGGGCCGGCATGACGGGCTTATCAAATTCGATTCGCTGCGGCTTCAGGTTATCCCGTTACGGGCTGTTATTGCCGATAGTGCATACGCACTGGAAGCCCGCAGCCTGGAGGTGCATTCCTATCCGGCCAACATCATCGTCCGGGGTATGAAGGTCACCCCCCTCAAAACAGGGATTGGCAAGCCGGGAAGCATTACCCTTGCCAGTATCACCGTTCCTGAGATCAGGCTCCGCGGATTTTACTTTGACAAGGCGATATTTGAAAAACAATGGCTGGTTGAAGGATTGTACGTGGATCGTCCTGCCCTGTCGATCGAAATGAATCAGGATAATGCGGTGAAAAACAAACAGCTGAAAACAGCGCATTTTGATCCAACGGCGCTGATTAAATTTCCCTCCTTCATGAAGACCGTTGCAGTAGGCAAACTCTCTATTGCCGATGCCGGTGTCCGGCTGAGCATTCACCGGCACGACAGCATGCGATCCTGGTCACTTAAAAACATGATGTTGCAGGTAACCCGTTTCCGGGCTGACTCCCTTACCCGGTCGAATCCAGGCAGCACCCCCTTGTTCAATGCCGATGATATTACATTTTCTTCGCCCGGCTTTGCATGGGCCTCCTCCGACAGCATGTATACATATGCCATCGGCCGGTTCGGATTTTCAACGGGTGCGGCCAGTGCTTTTGTTGATTCGGTTTCAATCACCCCGAATTACAGCAGAAGCGATTTTTCGCGTAAACTGGGTTACCAGACCGATCGGATTGAGTTGCAGGTTCCCGGGATCAAAATCACACAGGTTGATTTCCGGAAGCTGGCAGGTGAACAGCAGCTTCATGCATCCAGTGTTGTCCTGGATGGGTTGGTGTTTCAATCTTACCGGGATAAGCGCTTTCCATTTCCTGCCTGGCAGCGGCCGCTGATGCCTGCAAGGATGGCCGGACGCATCAGCTTCCCGTTGTCCTTCGATACAATTGCACTTTCAAACGGGTACGCTTCCTATGAAGAGCAAACCGGGGCTGAGCCGGGCAGGATCTTCTTCGACCAGGTGTCAGCAACCCTTACCGGGTTCATTACACCACCGGCAATTTCCAGCGCGGAGAGGCGGCCGAACAGCATGGACCTCCATGCGACTACCCGGATCATGGGAAGTGCTGCCGCAGAGGCATGGTTTCATTTCAAGACAAACAGTCCGAACGACTCCTTTACGGTACGTGCAACGGTCAGCGAACTTCATCTTCCGGCCATCAACCCGATGCTGTCAAAACTGCTGCCGGCAGCCATCAGCAGGGGGACAGCCACTTCGACCGAAATCATCCGTATCATTGCCGACAGCAGCAAGGCTATGGGAATATTGAATTTCAGGTATCACAACCTTGCTGTTCAGCTTAAACCGACCAGGCCGGGAACCTGGCATCTCATTGAACAGGCATTGCTTACGGAAGCTGTCAACCTTTACCTGGCCGACAGGAATCCGAATGAAGCAGGTAAAATGAAGACCGGAATAATTTATTATGAACGTGATCCATCCAAAGGTTTTCTTAATTTCGTATGGAAAAGTGTTTTAAGCGGGATCAAATCAAGTGTTGGTGTCAACAACAGGAATCAAAAGGAAATGAAAAAACAATTAAAACGACAAAAGTATGAAAACAAAGACAATTCGTAAAATCCTCATCTGGATTTTAGCGATACTGATCCTTTTATCAGGAATCCTTTTTGCCGTTGGATATTTTTATTATGCAAAGATCATTCAAAACTATCTGACAGAAACAGTTAAAAGGGAAAGTAAAGGATTGTACACACTCGAAATCGGGAGTTTGTCGTTGAACATCCTGTCAGGAAACGTGACCATCGACAAATTTTCGCTGGTTCCCGACACTGCCTTTTATAAGATCCATTCGCACACCGATACGCTGTCGCCGCTCCTGTTTAAGGTAATCCTGGACAAGTTTCGGATTAAGGGATTCCGCGTGATGGATGCTGTCAGGAACCGCAGGATCGATGTGTCACGCATCCTTTTTTCCAACCCCGAAGTCACGGTTTACCGCATGAAGATCCCGCCAAAGAAAAATGAAGACAAGCACAAGGAAAAAATGATGTCCATCCCGTTGCCCAAGGGGCTGACATCTATCGAGATCGGAGAGTTCCTCGTTGAAAATGCCAAACTTGATTTTATCGATTGCAGCAAAGATTCTGTTACAGTGAATTCTTTTCCAACCTGCAATATACTCATCAAACATATCCTGGTTGATTCCACGCACCAGGGAAAAATCAGGCTCTTCAATGCCGATGATATCAGGATAACACTCGGGTCCTACAGCATGATCATGAAAAACGGCATGAATAAAATTTCGTTCGGTGAGATCGGTCTTTCAACGGCCGCAAGGGAGCTTTACATCAAGGATTTTCACCTGGAACCCCTTTACAACAAATTCGACTATACAAGGAAGCTTGGATTTCAAACCGATTGGATGGACATACGTATCAGTAATTTGGTTCTTAGGCGGATGAACCTGCGCTCGCTATTATTTGAAGGAAAAATAAAGGTGGGGTTACTTGAAATTGACACCCTGAACCTCGAAGATTACCGGGATAAACGTATCCCGCGTAAACCGGGTTTCAAACCACCCATGCCCCAGGACGGGATCCGGAATCTGAAGACCTATCTTCGCATTGATTCGGTTTTGCTGAAAGGAGGGAAGGCAATCTATTCTGAACAGGTTAAAGATACGGCGGGCACCATTTTCTTCGATCAATTAAGCGCCACTTTTACCGGGCTGACCAATGATTCATTGCTGCTCAAGGCCGGGCTGGTTTCCGAATTAAAGGGAACGGCCTATATGATGGGCAAGGGGAAACTTGATGCCACGATCCGTTTCAATTTCGGCGACAAGAAGAATTCATTCACATTTTCAGCTATGATGGGCCCGGTAGATCTTGCCGAGATCAATCCGCTGCTCACAAAACTTCTGCCGGCAAAAGTAGAAAGCGGAAAGATAAAGAAACTGCTTATTCCGCAGGTTTATGCCAATGATGATTTTGCGCAGGGTAAATTGTTGTTTTACTATAACGATCTTTCGGTCAGCGTTATTGATAAAAAACAGACAACCTGGACAAAAATCAAAACAGGTGTTGTTACCTGGGCGGCCAATGACCTGGTGGTAAACAATGACAATCCTACCAAATCCGGTAAGATGCATACAGGAGTAGTATATTTTAAAAGGGACAAAGAGAAGGGCATTATAAATTTCCTGTGGAAGAGTACCCTCAGCGG
This sequence comes from uncultured Draconibacterium sp., assembly GCA_964590675.1. Lineage (GTDB taxonomy): Bacteria > Bacteroidota > Bacteroidia > Bacteroidales > FEN-979 > CAIVAT01. Next base: position 2,946 of record CAZPWZ010000130.1, on the reverse strand, counting down.
CTTAAAATCCACGATGGGCTTTAATTCCAAAGCGCAAAAAGAACTGATCAAGGAGGAGAAACAAAAAGCAGAAATAAAGGAGAAGAAGGAGAAAAAACCGAAGAAGTAGGAATTTTGCGTAATTTTAACACGCAGAATTACACCTATGATCCAACAGGAAGAGAGTTATTACCAGCGGCGGATTGCAACATCCCAGTTTACCACCGTCATCAGCATTACCCTGGTGCTCTTCCTGATGGGCTTGCTTGGCATGATCCTCCTCCACGCCCGGAAATTGTCGGATTATGTTAAAGAGAATATTGGTTTTTCAATTATGATCCGTGAAGGTGTGAAGGAATCAGGGATCCTGGAATTGAAGAAACATCTTGACGGACAGTATTTTGTAAAATCCAGCGAATATGTTCCCCGCGACCGCGCAGCTGAAAAACTGCAGGATGAGCTTGGAGAGGATTTCATCGGATTTCTTGGATACAACCCCTTGCTCCCCAGTATCGATCTGCGGATTTTAGCTCCGTATGCTAACGTCGACTCCCTTGTGCGGATCGAAAAAAGATTACTGGCAATCCCGGAGGTAAAAGAGGTTTATTATCAAAAATCACTGGTTGATGCGATCAACAGGAACCTTGAAAAAATCAGCCTGATCCTCCTAGGATTCAGCGGGATCCTGCTGTTTATTGCCATCGTTCTGATTAATAATACAATCAGGTTGTCGGTGTATTCAAAACGGTTCATCATCCGCAGCATGCAGCTGGTCGGGGCCACCGAAGGATTCATCCGGAAGCCGCTGCTGATGCGCAGTATCCTGCATGGATGCACCAGCGCCTTCATTGCATTGCTCATGCTGATGCTGCTTACCTATTTTGCCATCGACCAGCTTCCCGAACTGCTCGAATTGCAGGATCCCATCATGTTGATTGCCCTGGTTGTTTTTCTCTTTTTGCTTGGGGCCTTCATTTCATGGATATCAACCTATTTTGCGGTCCGCAAGTACCTGCGCATCCGCACCGATTTATTATATACCTGATGTACTTAAATTTTCAGTAATTTTGCTGTTCAATTCGTATTGAATCATGGATAAGAAACAAACACAAACAAAATCCCAGGCCGCTGCCAAGCCTTCAAAAGGGGATGAATTGACAGGCAAGGTTGCCAATGTAGGCGAATTTGCCTTCGGGAAAGAAAATTACCGGCTGATGCTGATCGGTCTTGCCTTTATTGTAGTTGGTTTTTTACTGATGATTGGTGGCGGTTCATCCGATCCAACCCAATTCAACCCTGAGATCTTCAGTTTCCGCCGGATCACACTGGCCCCGATCCTCATCCTCGCCGGGTATGTGATAGAGATCTTTGCCATCATGAAAAGACCAAAAGATTAATGACGGTTTTTCAGGCCATTATCATTGCCATCGTGGAGGGAATTACCGAATTCCTTCCGGTTTCCTCCACAGGACACATGATCATTGCACAAAGTATTCTCGGTGTTGAGAGTACCGATTTCGTAAAAGCTTTTACGGTAAATATCCAGTTCGGGGCAATCCTCTCGGTGATCGTACTTTACTGGAAACGATTTTTTCAATCCTGGGATTTTTATTTCCGCCTGTTTGTCGCCTGTCTTCCGCTGGTTATTGCATTCCTGCTTGAGAAACAGATCGACAGCATGCTCGAAAGTGTCATGACCGTTGCAGTTGCCCTGCTGCTTGGCGGCATCCTGCTTATCTTTGTTGATCAGTGGTTCGACCGCCCCGAAAATGAAAATACGAAGCTGACCTATAAAAAGGCCCTTATCATTGGTTTTTTCCAGATCATATCCGTCATTCCGGGCGTGAGCCGGTCGGCGGCCACCATCGTTGGGGGAATGAGCCAGAAACTGAGTCGCAAATCGGCAGCCGAATTCTCATTTTTTCTCGCGGTACCCACCATGTTTGCAGCGTCGGTCCTGAAACTGGCCGGAAATTACAAGCTGATCTCGGCCGAAAACATCAACCTGCTCCTGATTGGTAATGTTGTTTCATTCATCGTGGCCATCATCGCCATCAAATCATTCATTGCCTTCCTGACCCGTTACGGATTCAAATGGTTTGGTTATTACCGGATTGTCGTGGGTCTTGTCATCATCCTGCTCCTGCTGTCGGGGCAAAGTTTAACCATTCTCTGATGGAATTTCAGTTTGAGGCCGGCGAGATACTCCTGGTCAATAAACCCTTTACCTGGACATCGTTTGATGTTGTGGGAAAAATGCGTTCCATCATTCGGCAGCGGACCGGGCTTCGAAAAATCAAGATCGGTCACGCAGGCACCCTCGATCCCCTGGCTAGCGGACTGCTGATCCTTTGTACCGGGAAATTTACCAAGCGGATCGATGAATTCCAGGGCCTCGAAAAAGAGTACACCGGAACATTCAGGCTGGGCGCGACAACCCCATCGTTCGACCTTGAAACCCCGGTTGATAATACCTATCCCCTTACCGCCCTGACAGGGCTTGATACCCTTACAGGGTGTACCATGATCAGGGATGCGGCGTACCATTTTGTAACTACATTCGACCAGGTTCCACCCCAGTTTTCCGCGATAAAGGTAGACGGAAAGCGGGCCTATAAATCTGCCAGGCAGGATATCAATGTTGAAATCAAGGCCAGGCAGGTAACTATTTCTGCATTCGCAATCACCCGCATTGAATTACCCGACGTGGATTTCCGCGTTGTATGCAGCAAAGGCACCTATATCCGTTCGCTTGCCCGCGATTTCGGATTATTTTTAGGCTGCGGCGCGCATCTCACGGCGCTTTGCCGGACCCGGATCGGTTCATTTTTCCTGCGGGATGCCTATGAACTTACTGATCTGGAAAATCTGATTCCTATCTCCCGCGGGGACAGTCAAAAAGTAATAACTTTGTAAACCGGCAGGTTTAAAAACAATCCAGGCCGCGCAATTTCCTCAAGATGATCA
>CAZPWZ010000129.1:0-6797 GCA_964590675.1 uncultured Draconibacterium sp. | reverse complement strand
CTGTGGAATCCGGGGGATGTCAGCGCCCATGAACTGATCCTGGATACGGCACTTGCCGGCGGTGTGGGCACACACCTGGTCCATCTCACGGTGACCAGTGATTTGCAGTGCCGGAACAACGATTCGGCGTACATCACCTTCAGGGACTGCACGGGAATGGAGGAGCAGGCGGACGGATCGCCGATGATCTATCCCAATCCCGGGAACGGCCACCTGGTCCTCTCCCTGGTTTCGCGCAAACCCGGTCCGGCTTCCGTCACCGTGACCGGATCAACCGGAACGGTGGTTTTCACCGAAGCCTACGGATTTATTCCGGCCCGGTGGAGCAAATCATTTGATCTCTCCCATCTCCCGGAGGGAATGTACGTTTTAACGATCCAATGCGTGGATGGAACGAGGAGGGTTAAGGTGATTGTGAGAAAAGTTTAATAACGGGACGCGGGACGCGGGACGCGGGACGCGGGACGCGAAACGTAATGGCAAACTATAAGCCTATGAGTTTAAATGGAATTTACGAAACAAACCATGGCTGTCAAAGACCTTTGCAAATGCTTATCCATCCTCGGAATTTCAAGTCATATCGCCTGATAACATGTCGGAATTCCTGATGACGGTGGATTTGGGAGAGACTGGAGAAGGTGAAAAAACATAATTAGGGATTTTTCCAACTATTGTCCGCAGATTTTGCGGTAATTAAACAAAATAATCGCCGCATACTTCAGGATTTTTCCTCAAACCTTGCTTTGGCGGTGTAAACAAACAGGGCGCGAAGTTTATCCCAGAAATCACCTCCCAGCACAAACAGGCTTGTGATGAAAATGATATCAGAGATGATAATGATGATGTATCGCATGGTGATGTCAATGTAAAACAGGTGGGGCATGAAGGATATCATGTAATTGGGAAGGAATGGCAGGATGAACAACACCAGGCCGATATTGTAGCGAAGCGGGGTGACCTGGTGGGGTTTGGCCACGTGGTGATAGATATAATGGATCTTATAGTTGATCCAGTTGTAGGATGCCTTTCCCAGGATGGCAATCGAGGTGATCTTCATGATCGGGGCGCTGATCCAGAAGGCGGCCAGGACAAATCCTTTCCAGAAATGTGTCAGCATAAATCCCTTGAGAACCAATCCAATGGGCAACATAAAAAAGGAGGCAATAAAAATGACGAGCCCGAGGTAAAACCGAAATCCAGGGCTTTCCGGGGGTTGCATGTCGGTGGGGCGGTGGATGAACATAGGACGGCGATTTGATGGATAAAGGTAAGAAATTAATTCCACCTAAACACATTACAATGTTGACATGTGCAATATATTGTTGTATATTTGCATTTATAAGAACATATAAGTGTAATATCATTACATAATATTGAACGTAAGATTGAATTGGAGCCTAAGATTGAATTAAGATGAAAAATTAAAATGGAACGAAAGATTGAATTGGGACAAAAGAGTGAATTAGAGCGAAAGATTGAGTCAGTTCTTGTGAAATGGAAATCCTCCCGAAATCGTTTACCCTTGCTGGTGCAGGGTGCCCGACAGGTTGGTAAGACGCACAGTTTGCTTACGTTCGGAAAAAAACATTACCGGAATCTTGCCTACTTTAATTTTGAAAGTAATCCTGAATTACAGGCCATCTTTGAAACCAGCCTATCACCCAAAAAACTATTATCTCAACTGTCAATACTATCAGGAAACGAAATATTTGAAGAAGAGACCCTGGTTTTCTTCGATGAAATTCAGAACTGTGAGCGGGCGCTTACCTCATTGAAGTACTTTGCCGAGGATGCTCCGGCATATCACATTGTTGCGGCCGGAAGTTTGCTCGGGGTGGCATTGAATCGCTCAAAGTATTCATTTCCGGTTGGTAAAGTTCAGATAGAGCAGGTTTTTCCCATGGATTTTGAGGAGTTCTTATGGGCTTCAGGTAAAAAAGATGCCGCCTCCGCAATAAATGATTGTTTTCATGACAAGCATGCTTGCGCACTGCATCAGCATTTGCTTGATCTTTTCCAGGTGTACATTGCTCTTGGTGGAATGCCACGGGCTGTTAAAGAGTATTTAAATTCCGGAGACTGGGATTTTATTACCTCCATCCAGAAGGATATACTGATTGGTTATACAGCTGATATGTCGAAATATGCAGATGCAACGGAAACCATTAAAATTATGGCAGCATATAACAGCATTCCGGCACAACTGGCTAAACCAAACCGGAAATTCCAATACAGTATTATTAAGTCGGGTGCAAGGGCCTCCGTTTATGAAAGTCCGGTGGAATGGCTCACAGCCTCGGGATTGGTCATCAAAGTTCAAAAGTGCAGAAATCCGCAGCTGCCTGTCAAAGCCTCGGCTATTCCGGATTATTATAAAATCTATCTGAATGATACGGGCCTGCTATGTTCAAAATTTGGATTGAACAATGAAATAATTGCGATTGAGCCATTTCAAATATCCGGGATCAAAGGTGTGCTGGCCGAAAATTATGTGGCAACTGCGCTTCAGGTCAACGGATTTGAATCCTATTATTGGGATTCTGATGGAAAGGCAGAGGTCGATTTTGTTATCCAGGATAAAAATGGCCGTGTTATTCCTGTTGAAGTAAAATCATCTGAGAATGTGCGTTCAAAAAGTCTTAACGAATATATCAAAAAGTATAAGCCGGAAAAAGCATTCCGGGTATCGACAAAAAATTTCGGAAGTGAAAACAACCTGGTTTCGATTCCGCTGTATGCCATGTTTTGCTTGACACCATAATTTCGGGACGCGGGACACGGGACGCGGGACGCGGTTTTACAAAAAAAACATCGCCACCCCTGAAACAGCCAGCACAGCGCCGGCAGCCTCCTTGAGGGTGACTTTCTCCTTGTAGATGATCATCGAGGGGGGAATGATAAGTACCGGCACGAGGGCCATGATGGTGGCCGCGATACCTGTGTCAGCATATTTGATGGCGAGCAGTGAAAACGAAACCCCGAGGAAGGGTCCGAAGAAGGCACCGAGGGTGAGCTGCAGCATGGGTTTGCGGTAACTCAGGGCCCGGAAGGCATCCTTCCACAGGCGCAGGATAAAAAACAGTATCGAGAATCCGGCGATCCCGGCGATCACTCGGATCTGGGTGGCGGCAAAGGTGTCGTATCCCTTCATCCCGTGCTTGCTGAGGACCAGTCCGGCCGCCTGGCCAAGCGCCCCGCCAAGTCCGAGCAGGATGCCCCACAGCGGGTAATGGAACTTTATCTTACGAAACCCGCCGTTGCTCTCTTCGGCCGTATGTCTTTTTAATACCACGAGCGCGATGCCCGCGATGGTAAGGATCATGCCGATCCAGCTTTTCCCGGAAAGTGTTTCGCCCAAAACCATCCAGCCGATCAGCGCCGTCATCGGGGGTGCCAGGGCCATCAGCAGCATCGAAATGCGGGCGCCGACGACCACAAAGGCCTGGAAAAGGCACAGGTCGCCGAACACGAAGCCGATCAGCCCCGACAGCACAAGGTAAAACCATGCGCGTGGTGTGGCATCCAGGGGCAACAAATGTCCCCGGTAGAAATAGACAAACAGGGTCAGGAATGCAAAGCCGATGATCAATCGCAGCAGGTTGACCACCATGGAGCCGATCCGCCTGCTGGCTGCTTCGAAGGACAATGCCGTCACGGTCCAGAAGACGGCTGTCAGCAGGGCGGCTAATTCGCCGGGATGATGCATCACAGGCACCTCCTCCGAAAGATTATCATGAGAGGCTGGTTTGCCGTGATCCGTTTTACGTTTGGCTTTATCTGCATTGTGTTATTTTATTCATCCTGTGCATTATTTTACCTTGTTTCCGATCCTTGCATAGTCTACATTCTTTGCATAGTCTGCATTCTTTGCATTCCTTCTTTCACTTTATTCACTTCATTCCTGCATTTTTAAATTTTCACATTCTCACATTTTCACATTCTCTCAATTATCTCCCTGCCAGCCAGTATTCAGGATTCTGAATCGCCTTGCCGCGCCATATTTCAAAATGCAATTCCGATTTCTGTTCGTCGGGACTGCTGAAAACCCGCCCGATGGGTTGTTTGGCCGTCACCTCCTGCCCGTCGCGTACGTTCACCTCGCCTAAGTTGGAATAGACCGTAAGGTACTCACCATGGCGGATGATCACGACTTTGTTGAGATTGGGCAGGGACATCACCCGGCTCACGCGGCCATTGAAAACCGACCTGACCACCGATCCGCGTTCGGTCATGATGTCGATGCCGTTATTTTTAACCTTTACATATTCGAGGACCGGATGGGCATGTTCGCCAAAGCTGCCTGAGATGAATCCCCGTTCGCAGGGCCAGGGCAGCCGTCCGCGGTTGGTGGCAAAGGAGGATGACAACTCCTTTTCCCTGGGGGTGAGGGACATGGTTGACCGCGTGCCGGCACTTTTTGCCGTGGTTGTTTTGCCCGCACCGGCATCCGCCTTTCGCTGCCGCTCCTCCGAGGCCCTGATCTCATCGGCGATCAGCTTCTGGATGGCAAATTCAAGCCGTTCGGCCGATTTCTGCTTGGTGCGCAGGGTTGACAGCAATTGTTTCTCCTTGGACGAAAATTCTTTAACCGCCTTCGCCTTCTCGGTTTTCTCGCGGTCGAGTTTTCGTTTTTCAATCTGCTGCGATTCAACCAGGGACAGTTTCTGATTTTTGATATCTTCCAGCTCCTTGCGCTGCCGGTTGATGGCCGATTGGGTCGATTCGATCCGTTCGGCCTGCCGCCGCCGGTAGGAGGCATACTGCTGGTAATATTTCAGCCGCTGATAGGCCTGGTTGAAATCCCTGGATGAAAAGATGAACATCAGCTTGTTCTGGCCATTCATAGTCCGGTAGGCGTAATAGATCATCCGGGCATACTCCGTTTTCAGCGATTGCAGCTGCTTCGACATCTTGTCGATCTGCAGGTTTTCGACCGATATTTTAATTTGCAGATCGTTGAGCTCCCTGTTGATGGCATTGATGAGAGCCTCCCGGCTTTTGATCTGTTTCGAGAGCACCTGCAATTTGTTGAGGGAGGTTTGTTTGTTTTGCTTCGTTTTTTCAAGCAGTTCGGTGGTATACCGGATCTCCTCCTCGAGCTGCTGCTTGGTGCGCTGAAGTTTTTCCTTATCCCTGGCGGCCTGCGAAAAACAGTTTAACTGGGGTAACAGGAAAAATACCATCAGTAATCCCAGGGTAGAGAGGATTATGCTGAACCGGTATTTTCGTTTGACCATCAGATGTTTAAAAAATCGATATTGCATTAAAGTTTAACAGGCAGATAGCTGGCCGGGATCTTAAACGGAAATTGCACCGGCACGTTAAGCACCATCTTTGAGAAAACGGCCTTGACCCTGATGGTATTGTCGGCCCAGATGATGTAATTCATATCCCGCGGGAAAAGCTGTCCTTCAAGGGTTTCGAAGCCGCTATAGGTCGATTCAAGTTTGATGTTGTCGCGCCGGATCTCCTTCACATCAGTACGGGTTATTTTAAAATTCACCGGGTCGAGCCAGATGTTCTGAATGAAGATCTTCATGTTTTCCTGGCTGTGACGCACAAACTTTTTCAGTTTCTGGCGTTCGCCGGTCGACAGTTTGTATTCGCCACGATCGATGGAGGCCCTGAACTTGCCATTTTCATAAAACTGCAGGTCGTTGCCCAGCAGGAAGGCCTGCAGCAGGTCGTAATCGATATTGGTGTTGAGAAACCGGTTCAGGTACTCATAGTCCCCGATGAAGTAGGTGTCGTTGAGCCGGTTGATCATTTTGACCGAATCCTGGGATATCATGATCCTAGCTGCCTCGATGCCGAGCATGGGGATGAGCGAGATCCAGATGAGGCTGTCCTTGCGGATGCGGATCTGCCCGTTGAATGAGTTTTCCTTTCCGTTGTTTTCATAGTCGGCCGAGAATTTTGCCGAGAACCAATCGAATTTCAACTCCTTTTCCTTCAGCCGGGAGAAGAGGTATTCGGGGCCCTCCTCCTTGATGGGAGCTTTCATGACGGAACGGGAGGGCGAGCATGCGGAGAGAAACAAGAAAAGAAGAATGACCAATGACCATTGACCATTGACCAATGACCAATGACCAATGACCAATGGCGATTTACGGTTTATTCCGGACACGGGACGGAAAAACGGGACACGGGACACGGGACGCGGGACGGGGGATGATTGAGGGGTGATATGATTGATGTTTAGCATGTTCAGGGGTAATATTTTTTATCGTTGATCTTTTTTTCGAGTTGCGGGGAACCCGGGCCTTTTTGTTTTGCTTTGAGCCAGTATTCGAGGGCCAGGGATGCATTGCCCAGCTTGTACTGCACGTCGCCGTAATGTTCCAGTACTTCGGCGCTGCTCTCTTCAGGGTTGTTAACCGCCTTCAGTATCCATTCGGCGGCTTCGGGGTATTTTCCCAGCATGAACAGCACCCAGCCGTAAGTATCCTGGAAGGAGGCATTTTCGGGGTCGAGGGTAACCGCCTTTTTCGACATCCGTTCCGCCTTGTCGAGTTCGATGCCCTTCAGGGAGAGATAATAGGCATAATTGTTCAGGACATAGGCGTTGTCATCCTTTAGTTTAAGTGATTTTTCATAGGCTGCAAAGGCCTCCTCTTCGTTTTTGATGGCATGATAGGCATCGCCCTGGTACATGTAGAACTGGGCCTGGAGTTCATCGTTATCCACCACAAGCTTCAGCCCTGAGTTAAATGATTTTAGCGCCTCCTCGTTTTTCTTCAACTGCAGGCTGGCCAGTCCCGAAAAAAGATAGGGAATCGGCTGTTCCGGGAAAAGTT
>CAZPWZ010000128.1:0-6803 GCA_964590675.1 uncultured Draconibacterium sp. | reverse complement strand
CATAAAAATCGGCAGCACCCAGGCCAAATTCAAAAATGATCACCGGTTTGAAGCGTTTAAGGATTCCTGCCCCCCCTTTCATCACCCGAAATTCAGCACCTTCAACGTCGATTTTGATCAAATCGATGCGCATATCCTCCGGAATGACATGATCAAGCAAGTCGGTATCCACTGAGATCTGTTCGATTTCGACATGCTTGCCGTCGTATTTTCGCTTTTTGATACCGCTGTAGGCCGGGGCATTCAACACATGCTGGAATGAGGTGGTTCCCGTTTTATCATAGAGCGCAACCCGGCTTATGGCAACCGTGGAATCGTCCTGGTATTTTGATGTCAGGAAATTGTATAATTCCGGGATGGGCTCAAATCCATATTTCTTTCCCTGGGGTGCTCCTTTGATCATCAGGTCGAGAATTTCACCTTTATGGCAGCCAATGTCAATACAATTCGAATCCGGCTTAAGGGTTCGGTGTATTATTTTCTGCGTAAAGGCATCGTATCTCTGGTTACGGGTTACCGAAATATGCAGCACACAAAGGAGTCGTTTAAGGAGTTTTTTCATCAGCCGCGGTAGACCATATTTTCAAAACAGCCGCAAAATTAACATTTTTAATCAAGATTTTTAACTAATTTTGCAGCCCCGTTAAATCGTACACAATAATAATATATGGCTACAACAGCAGATATCAGGAATGGCCTGGTAATTGAGTTTAATAATGACTTGTACAGCATTGTCGAATTTCAACATGTGAAACCCGGAAAAGGCCCGGCATTTATCCGGACGAAGTTAAAGAACCTGAAACACGGACGCGTCATTGCCAACACCTTTGATTCAGGTGCGAAAATTGAAATTGCCCGTGTTGAACGCCGGAAATACCAATATCTTTTTAAGGAAAATGCCGATTATCATTTCATGCACATGGAAACCTTTGAACAGATCTATGTTCCTGAAACACTCATCAATGCCCCCCAGTTTTTAAAGGAGGGACAGGAGGTGGAAATTCTGTTCCATGCCGATACGGAAACAGCCCTTACCTGCGAACTTCCTCCTTTCGTTGTGCTTAAAATCACCTATACCGAACCGGGAATGCGCGGCAACACCGCCACCAACACCCTCAAGGATTGCACGGTTGAAACAGGCGCTATTGTAAAGGTGCCCCTGTTTATCAACGAGGGTGAAACCATCAAGGTGGACACACGTACCGGGGATTATTCAGAACGCGTAAAGGTATGAAATTTCCAAATCCCATAACTCTTGCCGAACTGGCGGGTATACTGAATGCGAAGGCAGTAGGAGATCCCACTTTTCCGATAACCGGGATCAATGAAATCCATATGGTGGAAACCGGTGATCTTACCTTTGTTGATCATCCCAAATATTATACAAAGGCGCTGAATTCGAACGCCACCACCATCCTCATCAACAAGGAGGTTGAATGCCCCCCAGGGAAAGCATTGCTGATAAGCGAAAAACCATTTGATGACTATGTTTCTCTCGTCACCCGGTTCCGTCCTTTTGAAAAGGCGGTTGCATCGGTAAGCCCCAGCGCAGAAATTGGCGAGGGTACTGTTATCCAGCCCGGAGCTTTTATCGGCAACAATGTAATGATCGGAAAAAACTGCATTATTCATGCAAATGCCAGTATTTATGACCATACAGTGATCGGAGATCATGTCATCATCCATTCCGGTGCAGTAATCGGGGCCGATGCCTATTATTACCAGAGGCGGCCCGACGGTTATAAAAAACTCCAGTCGTGTGGCAGGGTCATCCTGGAAAACAATGTTGAGGTTGGCGCCCTGACTACCATTGACAAAGGTGTATCGGGCGACACCATCATTTCAGAAGGGACCAAATTCGACAACCACGTACAGGTGGGTCATGATACTTATATCGGCAGGAATTGCCTGATAGGGGCTTTTTGTGCCATTGCAGGGGTGACCAGGATTGAGGATGATGTGATTCTATGGGCCAACGTACTTGTAAATAAAGACCTTGTTATTGGCAAAGGCGCCGTTATCCTTGCCGGCTCCGGTACGGAAAAATCACTTGAAGGAGGTAAAACCTACTGGGGTATACCTGCAATAGAAGCCCGCAAAAAGTGGAGGGAGGTGGCAGCCCTGAAGTTGTTGCCCGACCTGATTGCCAAACTCAGATAAAGGCTTACCGGTATTATTATCCTTCCGGATGTGGAAGTAATCAAACTTCCTGACGGTCAGTTTTCTTTTTTGTATAAAGATCAAGCGCAACAATCGCTGCCATAAATCCCCAAACCGGTACTGATGCCTTGTCCGTATCCAGGAAATTATTCATGATCCCATGCGAAAAATAGGTTAAAAGCGCCAGCATGAGCGACAGGACCAGCACCTTGACCTCCCTTTCGTTAGTCCGCCTGTATACCTTCATTGAAACAACGATAAAGGTTCCCACCAACACAATCACCAGTAACATGCCTGGCAAACCTTGTTCAGCAAGCGGTCCAATATACTCGCTGTGGGCATTTCCCTTGTCGCCGGCATTGGTGCTGATAAGCGTTTTTTCCTCTGACAACTGGAAAGGGGCATATTCAAACTGGTAGGTGCCCGGACCATACCCGAATACAGGGCGGTCCTCAAACATGCGGAGGGCCGACTGCCAGCGATTGATGCGCTCGAGGTTTGAATTGTCGGTGGAAATATTCGATATGGAGCGCATATGTTCGACAAAATTAGCCGAGGGCCCCTGTTGGTTCTTCTCCAGCCTGTCGAGGATCTGAAATGAAAAGAGGTAAAAGGTGATTCCAAGGATGACTGTCACAAAAACGATCCATTTGAATTTGATCTTAAAAAGGATGATAAGCAATACGCCAAAAGCAAAGCCGAGGCTGAGCCAGGCCGCCCGGGAATAAGAAAGCACCAGGGCGAGAACGAGAATAGCCAGCACCAGGAAGGAGAAAAACCGGGTTGTCTTTGAATAAATGTTACTGAAGGTGAATCCGATGAACATTGGGATAAAAAGCGCCAGTATGGCGCCATAAATCGTATGATCATTATAAAATGGCTCCATCACCCAGTGACCTGCCCGCTCATCGAAACCCCACTGGGAATGATGGTAGGTGGTATAGGCAATCACACCCAACAGCGGAATTGTATAACACCAGACAAACAGGTTGATATTCGAACGCTTCCTGAAAAGATGAATTCCGAGGATATAAAAAGGAACCACAAACCAGAGCCGGGCCAGCAGCTGTTTAAACGACACCAGGGGCATATCACTCGTAATGCTGGTGATCAGCATCCAGCTCAATTGTAATCCGATAACCAGGGTAAGCGGATGCCTCCAGATATCCGGATCAAAATCATTTTTATAAAAGAGTTTGATTATAAACAACATCAGAACACCCAGCATCATCGGTTCTGAAGGGAGAGAAACGCCGACGTTAAACTCAAACTGGGTAATATTAATGGCAACCGGCGTTAAGAATGTGATCAGCAGGAGTACCTTATCCAGGGAATAAAAATACAAATACAACACTACCAGGAAAACGGGCATGAACAGCAACCAGTAAATTTCGCGGTAGACAAAATAACAGTTAAGCCCGATGAAAATCGCACTCAGAACATAAAGGATGGTGATCCTTTGGTTGCTCCCGGTAATGTAACTTTTTATTTCTGCCAGTTTATCCTTCATTCCTCCCTGTTGATAAGCTGCGGAATTTGCTTCTTTCAATCAGTCCGATAATGAGGATGGCCATAAAGAAAGCAGCAAATGTGCTGAAAACCACGATTAGCCAGCGGATCGGGTAACCTTTTTTATCCGCAACAAATGGCTTGCTAAGTACATTCACGTATGTATAATCGCGGTTGTAATCGAGCAGGGCGCGGTCGGCATCCATCTTCATGGTACTGAACGCATCAGATTCAGACCGGATCATTTCGGACAGCGTAAGCATCTCACCACCCTTTTCCTCGAGGTTCTTCTTCATTGCCTTTGCCTCGGCCGAGCGAACCGAACCTCCGCCGGTACTCAGGTAGGCGCGCATCACCTCCCGCGTTTGTGCCTGGTATTCGAGGAGTCCGTATTTGATGCCCAGTTCCTGTGCACGGGTTTTCAAAGAATCCATGTACCCCTTCTTCACATTCATAATGAAGTTATAGTTTTCAACAACCTCGCCAAATTTCTCCTTGTGCATGGCCCTTATCTTCTTATTGTATGCCTCCAGCATGGCATTGATCAGGTCGCGGGCCATGACCGGATCCTGGTCCCAAATCTCGATTTCAACAGCCTCGAATGGAGTCTTATTGACGTGAACCCGCTGGCTGTATTCCCAGACAAGGGTGGATTCAAAATGCTTGTAGCCCGAATCTATACCCCAGTGTTTTGCCAGGTTAAACCTCCTGACCAAAGAATCGCGGATGTCGCGCGACTGGAAGATCTGAAGGCTCTGTTCCGTCTCGCTTTCGTCGGAGTAAGGAGATATGTTGGAAGGATATAACAAGCAGGTGGACTTGTATAAAGGCGTAATAAATATCGGACTGGAAAACAACGCGGAAAGGAGAACGGCAGCAACGATGACTACAACAAGCTGTACTTTCCATTTTAATACAATATCTATTACATTTTTACTGTTGAAAAAATTGTCCATACGTTGGATTTTTGATTATGATTGTCCGAGCTGAAACTTTTTATGCGAATTGTAACTTGATATTTTTTCCATTACCATGATGATGATGATTGCCATGAAAAGTGCTGCAACCGTTGAAACCAGGATGATGAGCCATCGGATGGGATAGGATTTTCGCTCTGCCTTGAAGGCATCACTGACCACAAATTTTTGGGGAAGGTTCTCTTCTGCATCAACCTTAGCCTGTTTATACTTTGTTTCCAGCAGGATAAGCTGTTCCGTTTTAAATTCAAGTGAATTTTTCAACGCCATATAAATACCGCCATATTTTCCCAGGACATCCAGTTTTTTCTGCAGGGCAGCCTGGGCTGTTCTGTTACCATTCATCAACGCAATGGCGAACTGCTGGTTGAGCACCTGCGATTGGTTTTCAACATCATTCACGCCCAGACTTCCAAGAACAATCAGTGAATCTACAATTTTGTCTTTCTCCACCTTCATATCCCTGTATTCAGCCTCTACCACCTGAAACCCTTTGACGGAGCGCTGGCGCATCATGTCGTTTTTCACCGAATCGAGCAGGGAGGCAATGGTATTTGCAATATCTGCGGCAATTTGAGGGTCAGCATCATACACCGAGATCTGAACCGCCATGAATTCAGTCCGACGGAAGGTGATATTGTTGTCGTACTCTTTGAAAAGGTTGGAATATTTAAAAGTTGACGTACTATCAATATTATAATGTTGCATCAGGTTAAATTGTCGCATAATGCGGTCCCTGATCTTGTTTGAATTCAGTATCTGGAGCAGTTGCTCAGCCTGGTCATCTTCACCAAATGCCGTAATATCCTGTCCTTTAACCGATTGCTCATTCAACAGGGACTTGGATATGGAACTGCTGCTTGCAGGGAACATGATTACCGTTGATTTGTACTTAGGGGTTATAAACCACGGGGAAGAAAAAAACCATGAGCCCGCCAGCGCGACAACCATTACAATAAACAAGGGTTTTCGCCACCTGTAGAGAAAGATTACGAGATTGGAGGAATCGAAATCTTCTCCCTTTTTTATTTCATTGGTCATAGGAGAAATATCAGAATTGTTGCCAAAGGTAGGCAATTATACGGAAAGTGCAAGTGGAAGTTACATGTAAACGCTAAACAATCAACGGCCTTCGCGTAAAATGTTCATCAGTGACCGGAGGCTCCACAACCGCAGAAATGCTGCCAGGAAAACCGAAGCAATCAGCATCAGGATGAAGTTGCCTATCCAGGCCTTATCCTCCGGTAAAAACGACCAGTGGATAATGTATAGTTTGGACAGCATATTGAAGCAGGCCACCCCGATTACAAAAAGTAACAGGGTCAAAAGGTAGTTGTAATTGACCTTGAATTTGAAAATTCGCTGAACCATGACCACCTGCAGGATAGCCATGGTAAACTGGGTGACAAGACTGGAAATGGCTGATCCGGAAGCAAGGAAACGCGGGATAAGGAGAAAGTTCAGGACAAAATTGATGATGAGTCCGAAGAGTGCAATGATATTGAGCTGTTTCAGGTTCCCATTGGCTGTAAGCAGGGTGCCGAAAATATAGGTTGTTGAAACGGCGATAAATCCGAGGATCAGAAGCCGGAACACCTGGGTTGACGCATCAATATGGGCATCGTAAAGCAGGTCGATCAATTCAAAACTATAAAAAAATGATCCAAAGGCGACAATGATGGCAAGGGTAATAATGATGGTAAACGAAAGCTTAAGCATATGTTCAATGGGCTGCTTTTTTTTAATCATTTTCGAGAAGATCGGAACCAGCAGCACGGCAAAAAGATAGGCGATCATATTGGCTGCATCCAGCAGTCTGAATCCGGAAGCGTATATTCCGGCCTGCTCATTGCCCATTTTATCGGGCAGCATGCTCTCAAGCATCACCGGATCAAGGCGATTATAGAATGTCATTAATAAAACCAGCAAGGCAAAGGGCATGCTCTGCTTCATGATCATAAGGAAAAAAGGCCAGTTCCAGTTCAATTTTCTGAAGCGGGCCTTCTTCACCACGATCAGAAAGGCGAAAGATGCCGTGATGAAGTAGGCTGCAGTTTGGGAGTAGACAAACCATTCAATCCGGAACGGGGATGACAGGACATGACCCCAAAGGAGCATCCCGCAAAAAAGAATCATGAGCAGGCGATCGAGTACAGA
>CAZPWZ010000127.1:0-6848 GCA_964590675.1 uncultured Draconibacterium sp. | reverse complement strand
CGGGCAAGGGGGCGCACGTGGGGAGAGGGCGCTGCGGGTTGGCGGCGGCAGCGGTTCATTTGTATCACCCGAAGGACTGGTACTGACCAATCATCATGTCGCCTATACGGCACTCCAGCGTGCATCGACCCCTGGCACCAATTATCTGACCGATGGTTTTCTTGCCCGCACCAGGAATGAAGAGATCAAAGCGCCTGGTTATCAGGCTCTTATGGTATTGGAGATCAGGGATGTAACACAAGAAGTTGTGGAGGCTGCCAAGGGAGTTACCGATCCGACCGAAAAAGACAAAAAGATCAATGCAAAAATTGTCGAGATGAGCGATCTGATCGAAAAAGATAAAAAGGATATTAAGGCACAGATATCGGAAATGTTCAACGGCAGGCAATATATGCTTTTCGTTTACAAAGAGTTCAAGGACCTGCGCATCGTTTACGCCCCACCCCTGTCGATCGGCAACTATGGTGGTGAAACCGATAACTGGATGTGGCCGAGACACACCGGCGATTTTTCATTTCTGAGGGTTTATGTGGCACCCGATGGGACCGGCGTTTCCTATGATGCACAAAACATTCCCTATAGGCCAAAAGTATGGCTTCGTGCCGCCAAGGATAACCTGAAGAATGATGATTTTACCTTCATTATGGGCTTCCCCGGAAGTACGACCCGCTACCGTTCCTCAACATCAGTTCACTGGAACCAGGAGTACAATTACCCTTTTTCCATTCAGAATTTCAGGGAGATCATCGATTTATGTGATGAACTTACTAAAAAAGATCCTGCCGGAAAATTAAAGGTAGCCAGTCTTACCAAGGGATTGGCTAATGCCATGAAAAATTACCAGGGAAAAGTCGAGGGAATGAAGAAGACCAATTTTCTTCAGAAGAAGATCGACTATGAGAAGGATTTTCTGGCATGGGCCAACAGCACCCCTGAAAACAAAGCTAAATACAGTACCATCCTTTCAAGGGAAAAGGAACAATACAAAATGCTGGGCGATACAAAAGAACGTGATAATGTTTATGGGATCTTCCAGGGCCTGGCCGGGTTGCAGTTAAGCATGGCGACCCAGATTTACTACATCGCCCGGGAAATGGAGAAACCAGCAGGTGAAAGGCAGCCAGGGCTGACAGAAGAAGCAATAGCGGATGCATTGGAAAACCTGCAATATCCCTATGCGGACTATTATGAGCCGGTTGATAAAGCGCTGCTGTTAAGAGCACTGAAAATGGCAGGTGCGCTTCCTGCCAACCAGCGGATCACGGGACTGGAATATATCCTGAGCAACGATCAGGAATCTGTTGAACAGTTCGCCGGCAAGGCTGTTGCAAGCTCCAGGATGCATGAACTTGATTATGCCAAATCCCTCTATAAAAAAACATCAAAGGAACTGGAAGCACTAAACGATCCATTCATAAATATGGCTATCCGTCTATATCCCATGGGGCAGGAGATCCAGAAGACCAACGAGGTTTTTGCTGCTAACGTGACCGAAATACGAAAGGAATATCTTGAGGCACTGTTTGCCTGGAAAGGCAAGAATCTCTATCCTGATGCAAACAGCACAATCCGCTTTACCTCCGGGAAAATCAAAGGATATAAACCCCGGAATGCGGTCTGGTATGAACCTTTTACATCCCTTGGAGGCGTGATAGAAAAAAACACCGGACTCGAACCATTCAATGCACCTGAAAAATTGGTTGCGTTGTATAGGAAACGGGATTTTGGCAACTTCATGGATCCTGTCCTGAAAGATGTTCCGGTGGCTTTCCTCAACATGTGCGACATAACAGGCGGCAATAGCGGCAGCCCGGTGATGAACGCGAAAGGTGAACTTATCGGGGTGGTTTTCGACGGCAACTATGAGGCCATGATCAGCGACTGGCAATACGATTATGACCTTCAGCGAGCCATCTCATGCGATATCCGGTATGTCCTTTACATTACGCAGAAATTCGGGGATGCAGGATTCCTGCTCGATGAAATGCAGGTGAATAAAGTGATGAAATAACTTTTAATGCCTGCACAGCCCCTGGATGGTGTGAAAGACGTCGTGGAGCTCATCAAGTTTCACGGTGATGGCCTTATCATCGGCTTTCCTGATCACCATTTGATTTAAGGATGCAGCTCCCTTTACCAGGTCGTCGATTGATTTTTTAATCTCAGGCGTATTGAACGAAGCAGGAATCGGACTGGTTTGCAGGGCTTTTGCCTTTGAAAGGAATTCACCTGAGCGTTCGCGGATAGGCTTGAGATTGCCTTCCTCGGAAGGATGGAAAGTCTCTGCCATCACAACATGAAAGGTACTCAGTGCGGTCCATGTTTCCTTTTCAATGGTTAAAAGCAGCGGGCTCACCAGGGCTTCCGTGTAATTCCTATTTACTGCAGCCCAGTTCACAGCATTCAGAACAGATGCAAGATAATCGCCACGCTTGTTCTGATACTTCAGGTAATAGGCTTGTTCCCATACATTAATGCCAAGGACCGGAATTCCCATTTCCGCCGATACATCCATAATGGGATTATCCTGATTCGGGGTAGAACAAACAGCAAGTTTTTTATCGGGGGTTACGTAAAGCCAGGCCCATCCTGATCCGAAACGTGTGGCGCCAGCTTTGCTCAGCAACTTTTTCAGGCTGTCAGCGGAGCCGAATGCTGCGGTAACAGCCATCCCGATTTCACTCTGCGGATCGAATGGATTATTGAGTGAGAGTACATTCCAGAAGAGTGTGTGGTTGTAATGGCCGCCTGCATTGTTCCGGATGGCATCGCCCGTTTCGCCGGCGTAAAGCATGAGTTCATCCAGGGTGTAGTCTTCATAGTCAGTGCCTTTGATCGCGGTGTTGAGGTTTTTTACATACGCCGCATGATGCTTTGAATAATGAATCTCCATGGTCTGGGCATCAATGGCCGGCTCCAGGGTATTGTATGCATAGGGCAACTTCGGCAGGTCGAAAGGGTATTTTTGTGCCAATAAAACAGCCGCATTTCCCAGCAGGAAAACTGCGGTCAACAATAATATTTTGCTTTTCATAATGTGGTCTTCTAATGATTCTTATTTGGTACAAATCTAAATAAGATTTTTGACTTGACCAAAATTATAACATGGGCCACTCATAATATTATGAATAACAGCTTATTGCGAATAGACTCTTGGAAGATCCGTGATAGCCTTATGGCCAGGTGCGCCTAAACTGGGCGGCTTATACTAGTTCTTTACAGGATTTTAAAAGCAATCTTATGGATTTGTTCCCCCTGCTAATACAATGTTGCCGTAAACTACCATCGATTTCCCTGGATTTATGGTCAATGTTGCTCCATCCTGAATGGTCAGATCATTACAAAAAGTGGCATTGCTGGTTGTGATTACAGGGTAATGGGGCGCACTGGTTATGGTGACATTTGAGAGGGAGGTAGGAACAATGGCAGGATTCCAGTTCCCGGCATTATTCCAGTCTGAATTGATGCTGCCGGTCCAGGAAACCGTTGAAAAGCTTGCCGGTTCTGAAGTCCATATTTCCAGCGCCGGGTCTCCAAATGCATTGCATCCATAATGACACCATCGCTGGGCTCCTGGTTCGAATTCGCCCGGCATCGTTACCCAGGGTGCAGTTTTTATCTTCGAGATCATATGTGCCATTCCCAAATGCTTCTCGGGCAGGGTATCATGATATAACGCACTTACGAATTCCCGCTGCAGGTGTTGCGAAGGACCATCCGTTGTTCCCTGGTTAAACCATCCATAACGCGAATTAAAAACACCGCCGGCAATGAAGTTCGAAATGGTCAGCGCCTTTGCAGCGATGCATCCTCCTCCCACATCAAATGCACCGCAATCACATCCCTGGGTATAAAGCAGCGGATAATTGTGGGTTATGCCATTTACCCCCGCAAAATTAGCATTGGTAATGGAATAGGTGGACAGTCGCAGCATATAACTTGAATTCGCATGGCCCAGGTGGTGGATGAAGGAGGCACCCTGGTTTATCTTTGCAAGCAGGATGGATGAATTCCACGACCAGATATTTCCCGGAGGTGAGATGAGCGAATCGTAAAGCTTTGAAATATCGTTTGCAGTCGAAGGGATCCCGTGCGTGAAATAGCCGTTATCAGCGTGATCATCGATCAGCAGATCCATGTAATCGCCGCCAAAAGTCATAGGATTCGAATAAAGATGCTCCCCGGCCAATAAAGGCTGCGTCAACTCACCTAAAACAGGGTTTGTTTGATATGAGACCGTTTTGTGGATGACCCGGTGAAGTTCGGCAGTATCATTCACTGTAAACCGGCCGACCGCTATTTCGGGGAGCAGGTCTGCATTATCGGCAACCTCGCCATAACTGTGATTTCCGTTAGCATCATAATTGCCATCCAAGCCCGAGAAGTAAAGATCGGCCGGGATATTCAAATCCGAATATCCAGACCCGGAGATTACGTAACAATAAAATCCACGATAGGGAACGAGTGAAGGATTGCCGGCAAGCAATACATATTCTATCCCAAAATCCTGGTATTGACTGATGATGAAATTCCGGATCTTTTCCTTAAGATCCCATCCTGTTCCAACAGCATTAATGCTGTCGGTTGTCACCACCCGGGTTTGGATCGCCCTTGCATTATGCATGCTGATCAGCGGTTGAAATTCATTTTTAAATGCCGCCGGGGCAATGATAAGATACTGGTAATTTGTAATCAGACCATCATGTTGCGGGTACAGCTGCATCATCCCGGGATTCATCGTAAATGCCCTGACCCTTTCGTTCGTACGGGCATATGCCGGTAAATTTTTCAGGGCTTGGGCGGACTGCTCATCCGCAACTGTTCTTATCCTTACGGTCACCTTGCGGTAATAGGTTAGCGACCGCTTTAACGGATTATATCTTACCGGCGAAAAACTTGATAAGGCAAAAGCATAGCCATGCAGGTACTGGGTAAGCAGGTAACCAAATGCGCGGACAGGATAGTTCATATCCTTACCATAAACCTCTTCGTTTTTTATAAATTCGCCAGGCTTCTCAACCGAAACTGGCTGGGCATGCTGCTGTGGATAAAGCAGGTAAAAGCCCGGGATCGCGGTTTCATACTCTCCTATAATTTCAATCGATGCAGCAGATTCTCCCGGTGAAAGGATTAATGCCACTTCATGCCATGGGAGCATCGGCTCGCCGGGAATTCCGGATAACCTAGTATTGGTGAAATTTACCGTTTGCCATGAACCTATGGCTGCTACTTTATAATCGCTGAAATAAAAAGTCTTTTCGACTACCCCTGCCGGGAAAAGCATTCCGGGGACGAATAGACATATAAAAATTATTAAATATTTCATATTTATCAATGAATTCTTAAATTGCGGCATAAATACCTGATAAACAGAACTAATTTTGCTTAAATTGCTGATTTACTACATTTAGAATCGTTCTCAATTAAATGATACTGAAAAAACAAGCCATCTTATCAGTAATTTTGAAATAAACTTCGGCTGTTCGGGTTTGCAAAAAAAGCAGGCTCGATCGCTTTGTTTAACAGAATCTTAGCATGACTGCCTTGACCAACCTGCCAGGATTCAGTATAACAAAATTACGGTAAATAATTGATTGATTAGAACTTCTCTATATTTTCACTTGAATGACCAAGACTGCACATTTCATATACATCTTCCTGCTGTCTGCCATTGTCCTGGCAGCGCTGGCGACGATAAGCTATACCGGCTTTGCATATTACGCGGTGAATATGGGAGAGCGGTTTTTTCATCCTGATCATAACATCCTTAAACCCAGCGGTATTTGGGGCCACGGATTTGGTATTGTCGGGTCGTTGCTGATGATCATTGGCGTTTCAGTTTACATGGCCAGGAAGAGATTCAGGGTGTTTTCCCGCATTGGGGTCCTGAAACACTGGCTCGAGTTTCATATTTTCCTGTGTTCGCTGGGACCAATCCTGGTGCTTTTTCACACCTCCTTTAAATTCGGGGGTCTCGTCGCCATCAGTTTCTGGAGCATGGTGGCGGTTTTCCTGAGCGGGATCATCGGCCGGTTCATCTATATTCAAATTCCCCGCACAATAGAAGGAAGGGAATTGAGTTTAAATGAAGTTAGGGAGATGAAAAGTGACATCGGCGAAAGCATCCGCAAACTGGTCTCCCTTGATGATGAAAGCTACAATGTACTTGTCGATTCAACCAAAAAGAAGGTTGAGCTTTATCATAAGAATTTCTTCGTGCGCTTCATACGGAAGTTTCGCGATGATATGAAAACAGTTCGCAACGTAAAAGAAGCACTCAGGCGTAACAACATTACCAAAATTCAGCAAAAACAAATCCTGGCACTTGTTAAGAGTGACATTTCACTCAACAGGAGAATTGAAAGGCTTGTGACCATGCAGAACCTTTTTGAATACTGGCATGTTGCTCATTTGCCATTTGCATTGGTTATGCTGATCATTATGGTCATTCACGTTGTGGTGACGATTGTTTTTGGTTACCGCTGGATATTTTAACTATGGACGAACTCCTTATCGAAAAAATAGCAGCCTATTCTGTAGCGATTCTTTTTTGCGTGATCATTGTCTTCATCTATCTGCGCAAACAAAAGCGGGAATCCAAGCGGGTGGAAGAAAAGATTGTCAAAGCCAAACTGGAAGGCCTCTATGAGCCCGTTTCGCTTCATCCTGTAGTAGATGAAGGCAGCTGTATCAGAACCGGGGCCTGTATTGCTGCATGTCCCGAAAAGGATATCCTTGGTATCAGGAACGGAAAGGCAACCACCATCAATGCCTCCCATTGCGTGGGACATGGAGCCTGTTTTCATGCCTGCCCTACCCAAGCAATTACCCTTTTCAACCGTACCGAA
>CAZPWZ010000126.1:0-6860 GCA_964590675.1 uncultured Draconibacterium sp. | reverse complement strand
CCATGAAGGGAGCTGCGGCAAGCCAAACGCCGTCACGGTAGAACACGTCCCGCTCGTGGGTAAAGTATATGCTGGGAAGATCCATATTTTCTGCATGGATGTATTGCCAAACGTCCATTTCGGTCCAGTTGCTGATCGGGAATACGCGGAAATGTTCGCCCATCCGTTTTTTACCGTTGAACATGTACCAGAGCTCCGGGCGCTGGTTTTTAGGATCCCACTGTCCGAACTCATCCCGGTGTGAAAAAAAGCGCTCCTTTGCACGGGCTTTCTCCTCATCCCGCCGTGCCCCTCCGATAGCGGCATCAAATTTATTTTTTTCAATCGTATCGAGCAGGGTCACTGTTTGCAGCACGTTGCGGCTGGCATTGATCCCTCGTTCTTCCACGGCCCGTCCCGTGTCGATCGACTCCTGCACCGATCCGACCAGCAGGCGGGCATTGACCGATCTGGCCAGCCTGTCTCTGAATTCCAGGGTTTCCGGGAAATTGTGACCGGTATCGATGTGCAGCAGGGGAAAGGGGATATTGGCCGGGTAAAAGGCCTTCCGCGAAAGGTGCACCAAAACAATGGAATCCTTACCCCCGGAAAACAGGAGTACCGGACGCTCAAATTGTGCGGCCACCTCCCTCAGGACGTAAATTGCTTCCGACTCAAGCTCTTTCAGGTGGGTCAGTTGATAGTTATCCATATACAAAAAGAAAGCAAAATTACATTTTTTTGTCAGACTGCTTCACCCAAAAGCGTCGCGGAGGAGGCGCCGGTGATTTTTACACGGACATACTCGCCCGGACCGGCATCAGTTTTAGTGAATACGGCGACCTTATTATGTGAGCTCCGGCCAAAGTACTGGTCATCTGAACGTTTTGAGTGTCCTTCGATCAGTATTTCACAGGTTTCGCCAATATCTTTGCGGTTGCTTGCCAGCGATAACTTCTGCTGGAGATGAATGATCTCAGTCAGCCGCCGGTCTTTAACTTCTTCAGGGACATTGTCTTCAAGGGTATCGGCTGCACGTGTTTTCGGGCGTCCCGAATATTTAAACATGAATGCAGCATCGTAGCCTACCCTCTCCATCAGCGACAGCGTATCCCGGTGGTCCTCCTCGGTTTCATCGCAGAAACCGGCAATAATGTCGGTGGTAATCGCACAACCGGGAATGATCCGGCGGATGGCATCGATTTTTTCCAGGTAATCTTCGCGGGTATATTTCCGGTTCATCAGGTCGAGCATATGATTGCTGCCCGATTGCACCGGGAGGTGAATCGCCCTGCACAAATTGGGATTCCGGGCGATGGTATGCAGCAATTCCTCTGAAATATCCTTGGGATGGGAGGTGGCAAAACGAATGCGCATCAGCGGGCTTACCTGTGCCACCATCCCGAGCAGTTGCGCGAAATTGATTCCCTGGTCGCCGGTTTTCCATTCGTAGGAGTTCACATTCTGTCCGAGGAGCGTTACCTCGCGGTATCCTTTTTCAAAGAGATCGCGGGTTTCCCGTAAAATCGAAGCCGCATCCCGGCTGCGTTCCTGTCCGCGGGTGGAGGGCACCACGCAATAGGAGCAATAATTCTCACAGCCGCGCATGATTGAGATGAAGGCGGAAACCCCGTTGGAATCAAGGCGGACGGGGGTAATATCGGCATAAGTTTCATCGATGGAAAGGATCGTATCGATGGCCTTCCGGCCAGTGCCAACCTGTGCCAGCAACTGCGGGAGGTGCCGGTAGGAATCGGGGCCGGCAACCAGGTCGAGCAATTGCTCCTCCTCCATCAGGGCGGTTTTTGTGCGGTCGGCCATGCATCCAAGCAATCCGATGATCAGCTCAGGCCGCTTTTTTCGCAGGGATTTGAAATAATGCAGCCGTTTTCTCACCCTCTCTTCCGCATTTTCCCTAATTGAGCAGGTATTCACAAGCACGATATCGGCCATGGTCACTTCAGGGGTATGCTCGTATCCGTTGTCCGTTAAAATGGAAGCAACAATTTCACTGTCAGAAACATTCATCTGGCAGCCATATGTTTCAATATATATTTTTTTACTGTTTTTCACGTTAGGGTGTTACCTTATGGTCAAATGACCGATTAAGCATAAAAAAGTGGTGCAAAGGTAAGGATTAACTTAATTGTCTTACTTTTGCACCGGATTTCGAGCACTAAATACGGTATCCATATGACTAAGAACTTAGTTATTGTTGAGTCTCCTGCCAAGGCCAAAACCATTGGAGGGTTTCTGGGGAAGGATTTTACGGTGAAGTCGTGCATGGGACATGTGGCAGATCTGTCGAAGAAAGATCTTGGGGTGGATATAGAAAATGGATTTATTCCAAAGTATATCATCTCCCCGGATAAGAAAAAGATTGTGGCTGAATTGAAACGGCTTGCCCAGGACTCGGAATGGGTTTGGCTGGCGTCTGACGAGGACCGCGAAGGAGAGGCCATATCCTGGCACCTGATCGATGCCCTTGGACTTGATGTGGCTAAAACCAAGCGGATTGCCTTTCATGAAATAACCAAAACCGCCATCCAGGAGGCCATTGAAAATCCGAGGGCCATCGATAAACATCTTGTTGACGCCCAACAGGCACGCCGCGTGCTGGACCGCCTCGTAGGTTTTGAACTGTCCCCGCTGCTCTGGAAAAAGATCAAGCCATCCCTGTCGGCCGGCCGCGTGCAATCGGTTGCGGTGAGGCTGATCGTGGAGCGTGAAGAGGAAATTAAAAACTTCCTGAGCACCTCCGCCTTTCGTATTGCCGCCGACTTCCTTTTAAAGAACGGGGAGAAGGTAAGTGCCGTGAAGGCCGAACTGAACAAGCGCTTCGTGAAAAAAGAGGATGCGGTTGCCTTCCTGAAGAAGTGTATTCCATCCACTTACACCGTTGAAGATGTAGATACCAAGCCATCCCGGAAATCGCCCGCAGCGCCTTTTACCACCTCCACCCTGCAGCAGGAGGCCTCCAGGAAACTGGGATTTTCGGTGGCCAACACCATGCGTGTGGCACAGGAGCTTTACGAGTCGGGGATGATCACCTATATGCGTACCGACTCGGTGAACCTTTCCGATATGGCCCTGGCGATGTCGCGAACGGAAATCACTGCGGCATTCGGAGCTGAATATGTGAAAACCCGCAAATTCGCCACCAAATCCAAGGGGGCACAGGAGGCGCATGAGGCCATTCGGCCCACCTTCATGACCAACCGGACCATCGAGGGGGACAAATCGCACAAACGCCTGTATGAACTGATCTGGAAGCGGACCATTGCATCGCAGATGGCGGATGCTGAACTTGAAAAAACCAATGTTACCATAGCCGTTTCCGGGGCCGATGAAAAATTCATCGCCCGGGGTGAGGTGATCAAATTCGACGGGTTCCTGAAGGTTTACATGGAATCGACCGATGATGAAGAGCAAAATGGGGAAGAGGGCATGCTGCCCCAGATGAATCCGGGCGACAAACTCGGTCTGGCCGAGATGAATGCCCAGGAAAAATTCACGCAGCAGCCATTCCGTTACACGGAGGCCATGCTGGTCAAAAAGCTGGAAGAACTGGGTATCGGAAGGCCTTCAACCTATGCACCCACCATCTCCACCATACAAAAGAGGGGTTATGTGATCAAGGAAGACCGTCCGGGCGTGTCCCGGAATTTCACCCTGGTAACCTTGCGGAAGTCCGCGATCACGGAACAGGTGAAAACCGAGAATGTAGGTTATGAAAAGTCAAAACTGTTCCCCACAGATATCGGCACCGTGGTCAATAATTTCCTTGTCGAACATTTCAACAACATCCTGGATTATAATTTTACCGCCAGTGTTGAGGAGGAATTCGATGAAATAGCGGAAGGGAAGATGGTTTGGAACCATATGATCAAAGAGTTTTATTTTCCCTTTCATAAACAGATCGAAGGCACCCTTGAAAATTCAGGCAAGGTAAGTGGCGAAAAACTCCTAGGAAAGGAACCAAAGTCCGGCGAAAACGTTTTTGTGAAGATAGGCCGGTATGGCCCGATGGTCCAGGTTGGCGATGCCGATGCCGAGGCCAAGCCGAAATTCGCCTCCCTGAAAAAAGGACAGAGCATCGATACCATCACCCTCGAGGAAGCCCTTGAACTGTTCAAACTTCCCCGGTCACTGGGTGAATTTGAGGATAAGGTTGTTACCGTGGCTATTGGCCGTTTCGGACCCTATATCCGCCATAATTCACTCTTTTATTCACTTCCCAAAGATGATGATCCGCTGACGGTGGAACTGGAACGGGCCTGTGACATCATCCGGGTGAAAAGAGAACAGGACAGTCAGAAAATCCTGAAGGAATTCACTGAAAACGGGACCATGATCCAGGTGCTGAACGGACGGTACGGCGCTTATATCGCCAGCAACAAGGAA
The DNA here is from genome assembly GCA_964590675.1 of uncultured Draconibacterium sp. Classification (GTDB taxonomy): domain Bacteria; phylum Bacteroidota; class Bacteroidia; order Bacteroidales; family FEN-979; genus CAIVAT01. The sequence goes on along the minus strand of CAZPWZ010000126.1, from coordinate 2,477 downwards.
AATTATAAAATTCCGAAGGGGAATGATCCCAAAGCGCTCACCCTGGAGGATTGCAGGAAGATTATTGCTGAAACACAGCCCTCAAAATCTAAATCAAAGAAGAAAAAGTAATGTCCCATGGATATTTCTGCTTTTTTTGAACCGATCGACCCGGGTGAATATGCCCGCAACGGCGAATCCGCAGGCCAGTCCCGGCTTGGAAATGTAATCGGCATGTTCACTGATGCCAATGATTTTCCGGATTATACAACGTATGACATTGCCCTGGTCGGGGTGAAGGATGACCGCAACGCCGTTGAGAACGAAGGCTGTGGCCTGGCCCCCGATACTATCAGGAAGTACCTTTACAAGCTGAATTCCGGCCCGCATCCCATCAAACTGGTCGACCTCGGGAATATAAAAAGGGGTTTTACTGTTTCTGATACCTATTTTGCCCTGAGTTCGGTAATTGCCGAGATGATCACCAACAACGTGTTCCCGGTAATTCTCGGGGGCAGCCAGGATCTGACCTATGCCAATTACCAGGCCTACCAGAGCCTGGGCCAGATCATCAACATCGTGGCGGTCGACCCCATGTTTGACCTGGGAAAATCGGAGCAGGAGATGGATTCGCAATCCTACCTGAGCAATATCATCCTGCATCAGCCCAACTACCTGTTCAATTATGCCAACATAGGCTATCAGACCTATTTTATCGACCAGGATGCCCTGCGGCTCATGAAAAACCTGTTTTTCGACACCTACCGGCTTGGCATCGTCCGCGAAAGCCTGGAGGAGGTGGAACCCATCGTCCGCAATGCCGATATGCTCAGCTTTGATGTGTCGGCCATCCGGAATTCAGATGCTCCCGGCAACGGAAATGCAACACCCAATGGATTTTATGGCGAAGAGGCCTGCCAGATTGTACGGTATGCCGGGTTAAGCGACAAGCTGACCTCCATCGGCTTTTATGAAGTAAATCCGAAATATGATAAAACCGGGCAAACCGCCCACCTGGTTGCCCAGATGATATGGTATTTCCTGGATGGATTTTATAACCGCGCCCACGATTTTCCCTTTAAAAATGAAGAGGATTACCTGAAATACAGGGTGAGTATCAGTGATCACAAGGAAGAGATCGTTTTTTACAAGAGCAAGAAAACCGATCGCTGGTGGATGGAGATCCCCCTGCCTGCCGAACAGCGGATCAAATATGAACGGCACTACCTCGTTCCCTGTTCATACAAGGATTACCAGGTTGCCTGTGAAAATGATATCCCCGACCGCTGGTGGATGGTTTACCAGAAGCTGATGTAGGGATCAATTAGGGATTAGGGATTAGGGATTGGGCATTAGCCATCAGGGATTGGGCAAATTAATTGATAATTGGTCATTGGTCATTGGTCATTGGTCCTTGGTCATGGTCATTTTATTCTCTCCGGATTTGCGGTCACAAAGCTTTTCCATCCCGTAAATTTTTTCCCTGTTTCAGGAGTTCCCTTTTGAAAGTAGTGGCAAACTGCGGCAGCAAGACCATCGGTTGCATCCGTTGTTTCCGGTGTTTCGCGAATCTCGAGCAGGTGGGCGAGCATCGAGGCGACCTGTTCCTTTGATGCGGCTCCTTTTCCCGTGATGGATTGTTTGATCTTCCGGGGGGAGTATTCGAAAATGGGCATTGACCTTGAAAGTGCAGCAGCGATGGCCACCCCCTGGGCCCTGCCAAGTTTGAGCATCGATTGGACATTTTTGCCAAAGAACGGCGCTTCAATGGCCAGTTCATCAGGATGGTACTGGTCGATCAGGGAGATCATGCGTTCAAAAATTACTTTCAGGCGTATAGCATGATCATCGTATTTGTTTAATTTTAACACACCCAACGCGATCATCGTGATCTTGTTCCCGGTTACACTGATGAGGCCGTATCCCATGATGGTGGTGCCCGGGTCAATACCTAAAATGATGCGTTCGCTGGCCATAAGTCAAGATGAAAAACCTGCCAAAATTACGGAAAATGGGGAACCTTTTCAACACAGTTTTTCCTTTACCTCAGCTTTTTAGTATGGTGATGCCTTGTCTGAATGCATTAGTTCTGATCGCGCATTTATTTACTGACATCCTGGAGGGATCACATGGGATTTGAAGAGGTATTTGGTTTGACATTGATACTGTTTCTTGCGGTATACGGGATCATGATCACGGCATTCACCTCATCCCTTTTCCGGATCAGCAAATCCGGGCCCGGGTCCCTCATAACATCAGTAAATCATGCCCATCCATCCGTCTCTGTCCTTAGGGAATCAAGTCATTCCAATTCATCCGTCTCTGTCATCAGCCCAGTAAATCATGCCCATCCATTTGTCTCCGTCATCATCCCCGTCCGGAATGAAGGGAAGCATATCGTCCGGATCCTGGAAGAGATGATCATGCAGGATTTTACCGTCAGCAGGATGGAGATATTGGTTGCCGATGATTTTTCTGAAGATGAAACAATGATCCTG
>CAZPWZ010000125.1:0-6863 GCA_964590675.1 uncultured Draconibacterium sp. | reverse complement strand
GCCCGAGGGAGGATTTATTGCACTTTCGCTGCGCTGCACCCACCTGGGATGTTCCGTTACCTGGGAGGAAGATAAAAACCGTTTCATTTGCCCATGTCACTCTTCTGCCTTCGACATCACCGGTGAAGTGTTGAACCCGCCTGCGGCCAGGGCATTGAATTATTACCCTGTACTGATCGAAAACGGGATTGTTAAGGTAGACATCGGCACGCTGAAGGAACGAAATGCATTTAAAAAGGACCAACTCGTTTTCGCGCCATGATCCCAAACCAACATAAATGGAGGATCACCGGGATGGTTGCCACCATCGTGATCGTGCTCAGTTTCCCGCTGTCACTGGTCCTGAACAGGAATGCAGGAGAAACCCTTCAGTCCGTGGCAGTGTTCACCGGGGGCAAGGCCTGCATTGAGTGCCATCAGAAGGAATACAGGCTGTGGAAGGGATCGGATCACGACAGCGCCATGGCGGTTGCCTCAGATACTTCAGTACGGGGCGATTTCAACAACGCTGAATTCACCTTCAATGGGAAAACTTCGAAGTTTTACAAACGGAACGGAAAATTCTTTGTCTACACAGAGGGTCCGGGAGGAATAATGAAAGAATTCCAGGTCACCCACACATTTGGAATCCGTCCGTTGCAGCAATACCTCATCCCATTCGAAAACGGGAAATACCAATGCCTGCCAATCGCGTGGAATACACTTGAAAATGAATGGTTTCACATGGCGGCCATGGTATATACGCCTGATGATCTCAAGCCTGACAACTGGTTGTACTGGACCAACCAGGCGCAAAACTGGAACAGCATGTGTGCCGAGTGTCATTCCACCAACCTGCAGAAGAACTTCGATCTTGCAACAAAAGGATATCAAACCACCTGGACTGATATCAACGTGAATTGCGAGGCCTGCCATGGCCCGGGATCGGCGCACATCGAATGGGCCAGGCTTCCGGAACTGGCGCGACCGCAGGATATCAATACCGGCCTCATCGTCAGGACCAGCAAGATCACATCACGACAATATGTGGAATCATGCTCTCCCTGTCATGCACGCCGGAGTTCTCTGGGGAATTTTGACCATGCACACAATGAATTCATGAGCAACGCCATTCCCCAGCTGCCCACCCGGCCTTACTATTTTATCGACGGGCAATTCCTTGACGAAGATTACGAATATGGCTCCTTCACCCAGAGTAAAATGTACATGAAGGATGTGCGTTGCGGCGATTGCCATGATCCGCACAGCCTGAAGCGGAAATTCGAGGGTAATGCGCTGTGCACGCAATGTCACCGGGCCGATGAATATGACACATTCGACCATCACATGCATAAGGCGAAGGGAGAAACAGGCACCTCATTCATCAACAAACTGGGACAGAAACTTGGACCGGGGGACGGAAACCTTTGCCGTGACTGTCATATGCCGGGGCGTTATTACATGGGCATTGATAAGCGGTTCGATCACAGCATGCGCATCCCCCGGCCCGACCTATCGATCAGCCTGGGATCACCCAATGCCTGCACCCACTGTCATGATGATAAAACCGATCGATGGGCGCTGCAGTTTGTCGACAAATGGTATGGTGAGAAAAAAAAGGTCCATTATGCCACGTTGCTGGCTGATGGTGCTGATGGGAGGCCCGGTGCCGATGAAGGTCTCCTGAGGATAATCAACAGCAACCTGTATCCTGAGATAGTAAGGGCTACGGCCATTGTTTACCTGGCATCCTACCCCACTGCAAAGACACAGGAGGCGGTGCGCAGGGCGCTGAATGATCCCGATCCCCTGCTGCGTTATACAGCGGTGGAACATTACATGCCAGGCGATTCAGCTGGTTTGCTGCGTTCACTGGCCCCCCTGCTCAGCGATCCGGTTAAATCGGTTCGCATGGAGGCAGCAAACAGGCTGTCAACCTACAATAAATCTGCCTTCAATGAAATTGTTTACCCGCTTTTCCTGAAAGCGCTCGATGAGTATAAAAAATCACAGGAATATGTCGCAGATTTTCCGACAGGCAGGCATAATCTGGGCAATTACTATTCAAAAACGAAGGATCTGGCCAAGGCAGAGGAAAACTACCGGGAAGCCATTGCAATCGACAACCTCTTCTTTCCGGCCAAAGTGAACCTTGCGCTGATTTATTACCAGCAAGGCAAGGCGGATGAGGCAGAGAGGCTGTTCACCGACCTGGTTGAAAATCATCCGGAAGTACAGGATGGTTACTATTACCTTGCGCTCCTATATGGTGAGCAGAAAAGATACAGCGGGGCAATCGGACTGCTGGAAAAGGCGATTGCCCTTCAAGGCACCAATACCAGGATCTATTATAACCTTGGACTGATCTACCAGATCACCGGCCAGGATGAAAAGTGTGTTGCCACCCTTCAAAAAGGGCTCAATGCGGATCCCTGCAATTACGACATGCTCTATGCCCTGTATGCATTTTATATGAACAAGAATGAACGGGAAAAAGCAGCGCCCTGTATTGATCAATTAAAAAACTGCTTCCCGGAGGAGAAGTCCGTTCAGGACATGTACAATCAATTTCATTTCAGGCAATAAGTGAAGATTGTAAGGAACAAGTGAAATTTCTGAAAAACAAATAAGTACTTTTGTTAAAATTTTTACCGTCAAGCAAACTAAAAAATGAATTTCAAATCAACAACATGAAAACTTATTTTTTAATATGGGCACTATTAGCCACAGGTTTATGGAGTGTGCCGGTGTTTTCGCAAACTGCCAATAAACCAGATTCGCTGGGTTTGCCTGGCGATAATCTTGATCTTTATGCCGTATTGGATCTTTTTCAGAAGTCAAAGACCATTGAGGACTTTGAAAAATCGTTAAATCTGGAAAAAACAGGAATCAATAACCTGGATTTGAATTTAGATCAAAAAGTTGATTTCATCAAGGTTGTGACAAAGAAAGACGGGGATGATTTTACATTTATCCTCCAGGTTGCAGTCACCGAAAAGGAGACGCAGGATGTCGCGGTCATCCTGGTATCAAAAGACAAAGACAAAAAAGTTGCCATGCAAATTGTCGGAGATGTCACCTTGTACGGAAAAAATTATGTTGTCGAACCCAAAGCAGCAGCTCCCGCAGCTACTGCCAACCCCGGGTATACCGGCACCGATCCCTTAAAAGCACCTGCACCGGTAAACACGACCACTGTTGTGGTCGAACAAAGTCCGATTGTTGTATATGTGTATTCACCCGCCTATGTGCCCTATGTTCCACCCTATCATTACGGGTATTATCCTCCCTATTTTGTACCAGTTGCAGTAATAACAAGAAGCATATACCGTGCAAATCATTACAACAACTATTACCATCATGGCGGATATGGCCATACGACAGTGGTTGTAAATAATAATACCTATAATAATTATAATAACACAAGGAATACTTCCAACACCGTTAATCGTAATAATGCCAGCGGTAATTATAATGGGAACAGACCTGCAAATACCAGTGGGAATACCGGCAACAGGACTGCCAATACAGGAGGCACCAAAGCATCTACCCAGCCGGCTGGTGGAGCCAATAAAGCTTCAACACAGCCATCTGCAGGGAATAATAAAGCATCAACACAGCCATCTGCAGGGAATAATAAAGCATCAACGCAACCTTCTGCCGGGGGCAATAAGGCATCGACGCAACCATCATCAAGGTCTTCAGCCTCTCCATCAGCACAGCCGTCATCTTCAAAAAGTTCTGCCAGTCCATCATCACGTCAGTCACCCAGTTCGACCGGTGGCAGCAAAGGAGGCAGCAGTCGTGGCGGCGGCGGTGGTCGCGGGGGAAGAAGGTAGCCATGAATGATCATCATTGGCACTATTCCTCGACCTTTGCCTCTATCTGACCTTTCTTGATTGCACGCTTCAGTGCAGCGTAATCTTTTTCATTCTGGTCGGCATAGGCAAAGGAGAAACCGGCAATGGCCCTATCAAATGTGTCACTTGTCCCCATGTATCCACTTAGCATCGCTGCGTCACCTGAACGTGCATGGGAGAGTGCCATTGCCTGTCCGCACCAGTCTGCGTAAGCAGTCATTTCGGTTTTTCCGAATGTTTCAACCTTCATCGAAATTTTGATATCGCGAAGCTGTCTGAAAAAATAATGCCGTCCCAGTTTTGCTTTGGTCCAACCCAGGAAAGGATCGCTGAAAGGTTGAATAAGACGGTAGCCATTCACGACACGCTGACCATGATTTGGGTATATGCTTTTCCCTGCGAATGGTTCAAGTACCGATGGCCTGGCCTCTTTTACCTGCAGGAATAAGGTGTCTCCATCGGGTGTCATGAGCAGGAGCACCCAGCATAACGTACCAACGCTTCCGACGCCAACTACTTTTATCGCTACATCCTTGAGTTCATAACGGTCAAGCAGGAGACTATCTACTGGGGGTAGCGTTTGCCGGTAAGGTTCAAATGCTTGCATCACTGCATCAGTGATCTCTCCTGGAGTATGGCCCTTTAGATGAAAAACTGATGGCAAGCTGTCTTTGATGAATACCGACGAGCCAGTTCCTTTTACAAGCTGGGGGAATATGTCCTCTGCGATGCTTCGTCCCCGTTCCTTTTCCAGGCGTTTTTTACCACGGGCGATCATTTTTGGATCCTTTAATTTCGATATCATCATATCGGCAGTGAGTGAAATATGCCATAGCTCCAGGATTTTCATCTCGCTGTAAGCAGCCATATTCATCCGATAAGAGCGGACACAGTTCATGGCCGCTTCCCTGGCAACGGATTCACTGAGGTTGTTGTTTCTGCATGCCACCACGAAGCTGGCTGCCAATCGTTTGACATCCCATTCCCATGGGGCAGGCAGTGTTTCGTCCAGATCATTGATTGAGAAAATGACATTTCTTTCCGGCGTTGCAAATCCGCCGAAATTACACAAATGGGCATCTCCGCAAGCCTGCACAAACAGGCCTGAAGCGGGTGTGCTGGCCAGGTCGGCAGCCATGTTAAAGGCGGAACCCCGGTAGAAAGTAAAAGGAGATCTTGACATGCGTCCATGACGAAGCGGCAGTAAATCCTGGATGCGGCCTTCCTCGCTGGCCAGCAGAAGACCGATGGGATCCTGCCGGTCGGCCGGGGCTTCCCATTTTTCATGGGATGAACGGGGACACGCTTTTCGCAGTTGTTTTCCCATTTCATAACGATCCTTGCGGGGAGCATGATGGATCCTCAATTTCAGACTACCAGGATCAGCCTGGTTTGCTGTATCCGCAGATACCTGTTCTAGGTTTTCCATGACGATTTATTTTTAATGAAGCAGTTACGTCGTATAAAGTATGGCAGTGGCAGCTTTTTATGTTTTGCAAAGCTGTTTAATCCCTTATATTTACAAATTTATTAAAAAAACCTGCTATCCGTTGATGAAAATAACATCCATTGACCTAGAAGCAAGTTTCATTAAATTTGTAACTATTTTACTGATGATGACACACGCATGAGACATATTTCCGTTATTATTGTTTTATCCGTATTTCTGTCCTTTAGTGCCGTTGGCCAATCGCATAATTACTGGACCCGCAGCTTCAACGAGGAGTCTTCACTGCTTTCGGGAGCCGTAGTTGGCGGAGGTGCAGGACCAAGTGCCATTTATTATAATCCTGCCAGTATCTCTGAAGTAAAGGCTGTTAAATTTTCACTGAATGCCAGCCTGTTTTCCTTTGACTTTCTCAATATCAGCAATGCGCTGGGTGAAAATCTTGATCTTTCAACGATCATTGCAAAAGTTGAACCCCGGTTTATTTCTTATATGCTCAAGCCTAAAAAGTATCAAAACTGGAGTTTTGAGGTAGCGATCCTGAACAATGAAAATGAAAAAGTCGAGACTACTTCAGCTGTTGATCAGAAAAACCATGTTTTAACAAGTACGCCGGGTGCAGACCGCTATACGGCACTTTATCAATATAGCAGCAAATTCAGGGATGATTGGATAGGTGTTGGCGCTTCAACAAGATTGAGTAAAAGAATTATCCTTGGATTAAGCATGTTTGCATGCATTAAAACACTTGGTTATAAAAATTATTTAGATATCCAGGCCTACCCGGTTGAAGATAGCATTCCTGCGGGTGGCGGAAACACCAATTTTTATTCAGCCGGTTATGAGGACAATAAATATCTGAATTTCAACGACTACAGGCTTCTTTGGAAAGTCGGGGTAATCTGCAAATGGGATAATGTCAGCCTGGGGGTCACGGTTACAACACCATCCATAGGCATTTATTCTGATGGAAAAAGGGTTGAACGCAAGGAGCAGCAGATAAATATTACAAATCCCGAGACCGGCTTGCCCATGCCTGACTATTTAATCACTGATTACAAAGAAACGAAAGATGTGAAGGTCTCTTTCAACACTCCGTTCTCTGCAGCCGCCGGGCTTACCTATGCCTTTCGCGATGGTAAAAGAATACTGTACCTGTCGATGGAATATTTTACAGGAATTGATCCCTACAAGATGGTTGAAGCTGAGGAAAGCGAGCTGCTGGTTTCAGGGTCCGGGGAATACCAGCTTTCCGACTGGCTTACCTATGTTAACGGAGCCAGGCCGATATTCAATGTTGCTTTGGGCTACAGCTGGACCCTGAATGAAAAGCTTTTACTGAAAGCCGGGTTCAGAACCGATTTCAATTACCAGAAAAATTTTGATTTCGGAGATTTGTCAAAAAATGCCAGAATAATAAAGACCAACCTGGATCTGTATTACCTCACCTGTGGTTTATCATGGGAATTTTTCGGACAGGATATCATTACCGGGTTTCAATATTGTTTCGGAAGAACGGGTAATCAAAAGCAGTTTGTCAATCTTTCCGATCCTGTTGAATATAATTTTACCGAGCA
>CAZPWZ010000124.1:0-6869 GCA_964590675.1 uncultured Draconibacterium sp. | reverse complement strand
CAGGTTTGATTCATTGTAAGCAGAGGGCATTACAAAGCTCATGCTTGAAAGTGAATCATTAACGTCCATGTGCACGGGAGCCGTCATCGAAATCCGGGTTTCAGCGGCATTGCCGCCGAAAATATAGCCCGCCAGTTGCCTGAATCCGGGACCAGATAATTCCTTGTAAGTCTTCGCAGTTGAATGTATGGTGGCAATGGTTGCCGCGGGATAAAACCGGATCTCAAAATCCTTTTCCTTGCGGATGACGGTGTATTTCTGTTCTTCGGTTTTGTTTGCCGACATCACTGTATAGGATTGAAATACAACAAGGATCACCATGATCACGACAACAATTATAATAAGTACTTTCATTTCGGGTAGGATTAAGGCATGCAGGAAATTGATGTTTCAGGACACTGCTAATAAAGGCCGATTAAATCAGATGAGCAAAAGATCCCGCAGATTTTCGTGGATTACAGTGCAGATTTTCGCGGAAAAAAATAAGAATTTCTGCGTGAATCTGCGTTCATTTCTGCGAAAATCTGCGGGAAATGATGATTATTTGGGCATCGAAACCGCATCGGTAACATGGATCACACCATTTGAGCCTTTCAGGTCCGCAGCAATCACTGTTGCTTTTCCACCTTTGGCATCGGTTAGTACCACCTTGCCGTTTTCAATGGAAGCTTTAAGCTCCTGTCCGTTGACAGTTTTAACGACCGCAGTCCCTTTGGACTTTTTGATAAGGTTAGTAAGGGTGGCAGCGTCAATGTTACCGGCAACAACGTGGTAGGTAAGGATCCCGGCAAGGGTAGCTTTGTTTTCCGGTTTCAGCAGGTTCGCCAGGGCATCGGCCGGGATCTTGTCAAAGGCTGCATTGGTTGGTGCAAAAACCGTAAATGGTCCGTTCCCGCTGAGTGTGGTCACCAGATCGGCAGCTTTTAAAGCTGCAACCAGTGTGGTATGGTCTTTTGATCCGACCGCGATTTCAACAATGGTTTTTTCTCCCATAGCCTGTGCCTGGTTGTTCATAACGAATGCGCAGATAAATCCGGCGATGATATATTTTAAGGTTTTCATTGTCTTTTTTGTTTTATGGTTTGTTTTAATTATAATTTAGACTCAATAAGCACAAGACGATAAGACAAAAAAAATATTACAGAATCAGAAAAAAAACTGAAAAAACGCTCACGCTGACAAGCCTTCGCCGGAACAAACTGACCACTCCTTAGCCTTGATTGTTAATACGTTGAGTGGTCAACCAAAACCGGCAGAGGGAGGTCTACGATGGTGGCATTTCCACTCTGTGATTTTATAACGTGCAGATATATAGCAATATGGTTTATTAACTTCAATCTGTTTCTGCCTTAGGTTGGCTTCAATATGCCAAATCACATGATCAGTTTTACCGATTTCCCTCCCCTATTCATCGGGATTACTCCCCCGTCAACCGAACATACCTGTTCAAGCCCTGCCCAACGATATATCTTTGCTTCATCAAACACAAAAAACACATCAAAATGAAAGCAACAACGACAATCTTGGCAGTAATCCTCACCCTTTCAATGAATGTTCTTTTCGCCAGTAATGACGGAGCCACAGTGAATAATAATATAACCTCATCAACATTCACCGTATTGGCACCCGTTACTCCTGCCGAAGCAACATTTGAGGAAGTCAGCGATGCAACTGCAACTGCTTTCAATCTTGCACCAGTTTCTCCGATTGAGGCAGATTTTTCAGACGCAATCCCAGAAACGACTATTAATATCACCACACTGGCACCAGTCACTCCCTTTGTAGCAGATTTTGCTTCAGACGATGATACTACGAACGCCAGTGTTTTTGCTCCTGTTACGCCCTCTGTTGCTGATTTTTCAGATGGAATCTAAACTCAAAACTCAACTTGTATTACGAATTGAAGCCGCTCCGAAAGGGTGGCTTTTGTTTTTACCAGCGTATTGATTAACTTTGATAACCAACTTCCAATAGAAAATGAAAAAAGTATTGTGTGGCAACGAAATGGACAGAATGTCGAACTGGGCATTCAAAATGATGGCATTTATGTTTGATGTTGCCGATACCTTTAAATCTACAAGTCGGAGACTCGATGCTTTCGGCATCAAAAAAGGACAATCTGTTGTCGATTGGGGCTGTGGCACTGGCAGGTATCTCAAACAGGCATCAGAACTGGTTGGCGATAAAGGAACTGTCTATGCTGTGGACATTCACCAACTTGCAATTGAGGCGGCCGCCAGTTTTGTGCAAAAGTATAACCTGAAAAACGTTCATCCTTTCCTGACAGATGGAAAAACGGTCAACATTCCACCTCAGACGGCTGATGTGATTTATGCCCTGGATATGTTCCATATGGTCAAGGATACTAACGCTTTCCTTAAAGAATTATGCAGGATTACTAAACCTGATGGCGTTTTAATTCTCGAAGACGGACACCAGCCAAGAGCATTGGCAAGAGAGAAACTCAATAAATCTGGGTGCTGGGAGATTATCGATGAGACAAAGGCATACATGAAATGCAAACCGAAAAATCAAACCATATGAAAATCTTAGTATTAGGCGCAACTGGCAGAACTGGCAAATTGTTTGCCAAACTTGCCACTGCACAGAACCATCAGATCACGGCAATTATTCGCAATAAGAAGGATGCAATCTTACCAAAGGTCAATTACATTGAAGGTTTGCCAACAGATGAGCAGTTACTGACCAAAATACTTCAGGGAATGGATGCCGTTGTCGTTTCCTTGAATATCAATAGAACCTCGGATAGCCCATTCGCTAAAGTAATATCACCGTTGACCTTAATTTCTGATTCGGTCAAGGCTGTTTGTTCAGCCATGGAGAAAAATAATGTCAAACGCATTGTCTCAGTCAGTGCTTCAGGTGTTGGTGATTCCTGGAATGATATGTTCCTGGCAGTAAGGTGGCTGATTCGTTATAGCAATATCTGGAAGGCTTATGAAGACCATGAGCGCCAGGAACAGATTGTGAGGCAATCAGGATTGGATTGGACCATCGTCCGACCTGTGATGCTCAACGACAAAGACTCGGATGAATATACGGCTGTCATTGGTAAGCCAACGGGCGGAAGCATCAGCAGGAAAGGTGTGGCGAAATTCATCCTTGATTCGCTGGAATCAGAAAAGTATGTGAGGGATGTTGTCACCCTCTTTCGGTAAAATGTAAAGTAAACCTCATTCTTGAAGCATTCAGGTTCCTTCCATCCGAGTTGGTTGTACCACTCGAAATACTGCTTCTAACAATAATAATACTATGCATTCAGACTTGTGGACAGGCCGCTGTCAATGACTGTCTGGCGGCAATGAAATTCTTCGCCTGTCCGAGACTGTTGAACAAACCCGCAAAGGTTTCACCGGATAAAAATGAAATTTCACCGAAAAGTACTTGACTTTTGGGCTTGAATAGTTGTACATTTGTATACTTTATTTTTTATAAAGTTTATAAATACTTAAAATCATGGCCCTTCAACAAAAATTACGGTTATCGGTGGGAATGTACTATCCCATTGCCATTTTTTCGTGCTACCTCATTGCCATCGTGGAGTGGGGAATCAGGAAGGAGATGATCAGGACGGGATCGGAAATCAGTCATTTCCCATTCCTGACCTATTTTATTTGCGGTTTCTTCTTTGCAGCCATGGGCATCTTTCAGTGGTTCAGGTACAGGCTACTGATATATCCTTTGATCGGTTTGCTGATGGGTTTCTTTTGCATCCTGGGGCCTTTTGCAATTTCACTGCACCTATTTAATTATAAGGCCGCCTATTTTATCACATTCATTGTGCTGATCCTGATCGTGATCTTCAACTGGACGACCCTTTACGGGCAGGAACGTTACGAGATCAATGCACGACGGTTGTTCCGGCTGGCGGTGGAGCATATCCGTGAAGCATCCAACGGGTTTACCGACCGGCCTTATGTAATCGGTGAGATCGACGCTTCTGAAGAAGAGATCCTTGGATTTGCAAGATTCATGGAAGGGCGGTTCTTAACGAGGATTTTCCGTGAAGAGGGCATGGTTTACCTGGCCTTTTCAATGAACAGGAGCCTCTATGCCACCGAGCATGCCAATCAGGTAAGCTACGTTTGCGTGGCCAACACAGGCCGTGTGAGTGTTTTCATCACAGGGGCCGACTACCGCCAGTATAGGAAGACGTACAACTTCGACCAGCTATGCGCCTCAATGGGTGAAGTTATCCAACGATTCTTCCGATATTACAAACAAGGGCTGGAAGCCAGGATCATCACGGAATTAAAAGGAGCGAGATAATTCAATCATAAAAAACCACGCTATGAAACCCAATGCTGTCATTAAGCCTTCGATCAGCTGGAATGGATGGGCCATCCCTGCCCTGTTCCTCCTGATCCTGATCATTGAAAAACAGGCTTTCGGAACGTTTTACACCTCCTGGCTTTATGGCCTGATCCTGGTCTCTTTCGGGATCCTCTATTCGGCCAGGTACAGGATGTACCAACCTGCCGTCCTTTTCTGCCTGGCAGGCATCACGCTGTGGCATTACGTGCTTGCCGCCCATGCTGAATCCGCCATCCCTTTGCTCAGGATGTTTGGGATTGACCATATCGCAGGACCGGACGATCATCCCTTTTCCATGGCCACCTGGATCATTAATTTACTGGTTTTTCTGGTTCTGTTACCCTTACTCGGACCACCGGTCGTAAAAGCATACAGGCTGGAACAATCTGCGAAGCAGCTTTTCAGGCTGGCCTCCATGCCTGTCTCCACGGCCAGGGAGGGATTCACCAACCGGCCCTTTTATGCCGGGAATCCCGGATTTACAAAGGAGCAGTTCACCGGGTTTGCGACTTTTCTCTCAGGTAACATGATTGCTTTGCCCATATTCACTGAAAACACTATTACTCTCACCTTTTCGATGGGGAAAAGCCCGTTAACGGCCAGGGATCCTTTGGAGGTCAGTTATATTCTATTCGACGAATCCGGCTCACTGTCGGTTCACATTTCCGGCAGTGATTATCATAAATTCAAAAGCAGGCTGACCTTTGACAGGTTATGTGAATCAACGGGAAGCCTGTTCATGCGTTTCCTTGAATATTATGCAGGTAACAAGGAAGCCCGGATCCTGTCGGAGTTAAAAGCATCATAAGGAATGAATCAGTCCAGTTAAACAACCAGGGAAGCGGTTATTTTCGGCATGACAATCAGCCATTCTGGACGCTGAGAATACAGGCACTCCCATCTAAAATTAATTACGATGATACCATACAGGAAACTGAAACCGGACCAGAGCATCACAGGCCTGCTGCCTGCGATCGTGGCGATCACGGCACTGATCATTGCCAATATATTCTGGGGAAAGATGATGGCCTTCAAGACCCTGGCGGTCATCCTGCTGATCATGGCGATCATGCAGTATTTCGCCTTTTCGCGTGTGAGAAGCCTGAGCTATTTTATCAGTGCGACCTATATCCTTTCGGCAGGGCTCTTCCTCTTTTTCGGGTCGTTCAATGAGCCCGTGTTCCCGAAGGGGGAGTACAGCGCCCTGTCTAAATTCCTGGCTTTCACGACCATCTTCCTGCTGGTGTGGCTCATTTATCTGCTCCTGACCCGCAAGACCAAATGGAAGGGCCGTGAAGTCCTCGAACTGGCAGCCATGCCTGTGGAGGAGACTTCGGACGGCTTTACTGCCCGGCCACGTCCGGCAGGAAAAATAGCCTATTCAAAGCATGACCTTCTCGCTTTTGCCGATTTCCTGAGGAAAAACCACATTTCCCTGCCCCTTTCGGAAAAGGACAGGAACTTTCCCGTCCCCGTCATGATGAGCCGCGAATTTACTTTGCTTTACAGCCTGCGGCCACAGTATCTCGACCGGTCATGGGTGGCATTTTCATACAATGGCGATGTTTCCGTTCATATCTCGAAAAAGGACTACCTGTTGTATAAGGACCAGCTCTCCTTCGACAGGCTGTGCGATTCGATGGGTGAACTCTTCAAGGAGTTCTTCACGCTGTTCCTGAATAATGACGGGGTGAGGATCATCGACCGGCTGGACTCATTAAAAGTATCCATCTTCACATAACATAGTCATGGATTTCAGACAAGCCGCCCTGCTGGGCTCGTATATCTCGAAAGACTACGCCGAAGATCTCTTCAGGCTTCTGGCAACCTATGCCAGCATCTCCGTTTCGGAGGCCGCCTCAAGGCTCAACCTGCACATCAAGACCGTCCAGGATTTCATGGAGGCGATGTTTGAGCTCGGATACCTGGAACGCGAAGAGGTTTACGAAAAGAAACGCCCCTATTTCAGGTACCGCCTCAAGGTGAACCGCATCATGATGGAGCTGGACCTTTCCCCGCTCCTCCCGGCGGAGAATCCCGGCACAGGTCTGAACGTCAGAATCCGTGAAAAAAAGAATGCCGGGGCACGTTTTACCACCTCCAGGGATAATACTTACATCAGCAGCATCGCCATCTCGACGGGACAGGGTCGCGACCGTACCGAACGACGCATCAACCTGAGCATCCCGCAGGGCAGGTTCCTCTTTCATCTCCCCTTCCCCGGCGCAGAACCCATGCCGGTGGGGGCCATCATGCAAAAGGCGGGGGTGGATGGCATTCACACTTCAGAGATACTCGATATTGTGAGTGCCTTGAAGGAATTTGGGGTGATCGAGGTGAAATAGGCCTGTCATTGAAGGATCAGGATGAAAGGGGCAAAACAATGTTAAACCAATTCGAATGATATTTCTGGAGATTCTGTCAAAACCAATGGTGGAGTTCTGTGCTATTCGTATTCGACCCGGAACGACCAGGCGTACATGCAGGGCAGCAGGTTGACGGTCAGCTGCGGAACCGGCACGATGAGTTTGTCA
>CAZPWZ010000123.1:0-6933 GCA_964590675.1 uncultured Draconibacterium sp. | reverse complement strand
CCATATTGGAAATTGTTGACCGGTAAAAGGTCGTAGTCATTCATTACATTGGTGAGATGGGCGGTACCCTTCTTTTTCATTTCGCATTGTTTGTCGTCGAGTTCGCGCATCTCCTTGTTGAAGGTACGGCCGCGCTCCTGGATGGCCTCCATGTTCACCACATTGTTGCGGTTTCCGCCGATGGTCTTGACATGGGCCACCAATGCTTTGATCTTTTTATCACGAAGTACGGTTCCAATGCCGCCACGCCCGGCTTGCTTCAGCCGGACCTTCTTCCGCTTGATATCGTAAAAGCTGAAGTTCAGCATCCCGATCAGGGAATGTTCAGCGGCAGTACCGGCTGAAACAACGGATACATTGTATTTATCCTTCTCGTTGCCAGGAATGGCCATCATGTCATGCAATTCTTCTGCCAGAACATGACTGTCCGAAGGTAGGTCACCCGCTTCATAAATCTCAATCACTTCACGCTCTTCTTCAAAAACAACCAGGATCTCCTGGTCTGATTTTCCCTGCAGTTCGAGTGCATCAAATCCGCAAAATTTCAGGAAGGGTCCGAAGAACCCGCCAACATTCGAATCGACCACGATGTCAGTTTGCGGACTAATGGCGCAACAGATTGCTTTGCCGCTTCCTGAATACTGGGTAATCCCGCAGCAAGGACCGCCGGAGATCACGATTTCATTTTCGGGATCATTCCATTTGGTCTCAGGTTTGGTGGCATCCCAGAGGAGCCTAAGGTCAAAACCCTTTCCACCGATGAATTTCTCCTTCATCAATGCTGTTACCGGTTTTTCCCTGATCGTGCGGTCTCCGACATTGATGTAAACCGAGCGGTTGTTATATCCTTTGTCGATCGGCGCCCAGGTATATTTGTACTGTGCCAGCAACTTATGTGTTTTTTTAAAATCTTCGAATGTCATATGGATTTTTTTTGATGTGTTAATCAATTAACGAAACAAAAATAGCAAATTTTAGGAATGTAAATACCCGACAATCAAAAAGTTCGATATGTTTTGTTCTGCATATCGTTAAAGAGTTATCGATTCGGCGGTAAGGTGTTGGAATAGTCGCAATGTTCTGGATTTTTTTTCGTCCCGAGTCCCGAGTCCCGTTTTCCGTCCCGTGTCCCGTTTTTCGTCCCGAGTCCCGCATTTCGTCCCGCGCCCCGAATTCCGTCCCGTGTCCCGTTTTTCGTCCCGAGTCCCGTTTACGACCTGCCCAGGTCCTCCTCCTCAGGGTAGGAGAGTTCATGCCAGGAATAGAGTCCCTGCATCAACCGTTCCCGCTTTTCCTGGGGACTCAGCCGTTCATAAGCTTCATGTGCTTCGCGGGCTTTGCGCCGCTTCTCTTCTTCGATGTGATGAATGTTTTCTGTGTACCTTTCCTCCACCGACTTTTGCAGAAAATCGCGCGCGACGGTCGGGAACAGTTCCAGCAGCAATTCGTCCTTCTCGTTGTCGGCCAGTTTCATGTCGCCATAATCCTCGAAAATGGTATTCTCCTGCCTTTTATAGTTTTTAGTATCGTATGATGTCTCCTCCCTGACCCCGGTAAGATGCTCCCTGAAATCAGGATCTATGGGAATGGGAGTTCTTCCATAAATACCCTTGACCAGGTTCACGAATTGTATCGATTTCGTGGTGAAATAGGGGAGGTCCTTGTTTTCATCGATCACACAGTTGACAGCCTGCACCCCGACTATCTGGCTGGTGGGTGTCACCAGCGGCGGACAACCTGATTTAATCCGGACCAATGGTACCAGTTCGAGCACACGCGGGAGCAAATGATCAAGTTTGAGCTGTTTGAGCTGGGCATGCATATTGGTGTACATGCCGCCGGGTATTTCAGCCCTTTTTACCGCTTCATCAGGGGAAGGGAAGTTAAAATATTTTTCGATGGCGAGGCAGGCATCCAGGAGGTCGTCCTCACGGTCATGCTTTGCCATGTAAATTGCCTTGATGAAGAGTTTGTTGATTTCCCTGGGAAGCTTATCCTTGGTGAAATCAAAATCCATCGGCAGTACCTTGCAGGTATCAAATTCTGCCAGTTCTTCCCTGATAATCTTCAGTTCCTTGTTGATCGCCTGCACCGCCTCTTTGTTCACACCGGTATCAATGCCCATCTTATCACAGAAAATGTGAACCAGTTCGTATGCAGGTGCGGCAGGTCCGCCGGCAAAGTTCCATATACTTGTATCCACGATATCAACACCGTTGACAATGGCTGATAACACCGATGCCAGTCCATACCCCGGCGTGCAATGTGTGTGAAAGTCAATCGGGACCCGTACCTCCGATTTCAGCCTGCGGATCAGCTTTCCGGTTTGGGAAGGTGAAATGAGCCCGGCCATGTCTTTGATGGAAATCATGTCGGCACCGAGGGCTTCAAGTTGCCGGGCCTTTTCAACAAAGTAATCGATGGTAAAAATATCGTGCGGCAGCGCCCTGAAATGGATCCATGAACGGAATTTCTGTTTGGTCGAGAATTTAGGATCAACCGTATAGCTAATGGCACAGTCGGCCAGACCGCCGTTTTGTTTCACATATTTGATCGTTGATTTCATGTTTTCAACATCATTCAATGCATCAAAAACACGCATGATCCCAATGCCCGACTGGATGGCGAGCCGGTTAAAACCCTCAATTACCTCTTCGGGATAGGGATTATATCCAAATAAGTTACGGCCCCGGGAGAGTGCAGTCAGCAACGATGCATCACCGATTGCTGCCCTGATCTTTTCAAGCCGGGTCCATGGATTTTCATCCAGGTACCTCATAATTGAATCGGGGACAGCGCCACCCCACACCTCCATGGCATAAAAACGGGCATCCCTGAAAAGGGGTAAAACACGATCAACCTGGTCCTGGGTCATCCGGGTAGCAAAGAGAGATTGCTGGCCATCACGCAGGGTAAGATCCCTGACCTTCAGCATACTTTTAGGCATGTTTCACGAGTATTTGTTAAAAGATTAACAGTACGGCAAAAGTAGTAAATTCAGCAATTCAAATTTTGTTATTTTTGTTGGGAAAATAAAAAAATGCACACCACGTATTGACAAAGAAATGACAACAGAAGATATCGCCAGGATACTTGGCGGGAAGACAGTGGCCATTGCCGGTTGCGGCGGATTGGGGTCCAATTGCGCTGTTTCACTCTGCCGTGTTGGAATTGGGACCTTGATTATCGCCGATTTTGATGTGATCTCGGAAAGCAACCTGAACCGGCAGTATTATTTCCGGGATCAGGTCGGTCAGAAAAAGGTCATTGCCCTCACCGAGAATATCCGGCGAATCAATCCCGCGGTGCGTGTGATCGCCCATGATACGGTTTTAACTGCAGAAAATATTCCTTTGTTGTTTGCTGATTGCGATGTGATCGTGGAGGCCTTTGACCAGGCCGGACAGAAGGAGATCCTAATCGAAACAGTTCTCGAACGGTTGCCCGGTAGGCCTCTTGTTGCAGGCCTTGGTATGGCTGGCTGGGGTATGAATAATTCCATCCGGCATCAGAAATCAGATAACCTTCATATTTGCGGCGACAGGGTCTCGGAGATCAGTCCCGACCTGCCCCCGCTGGCCCCGCGGGTTTGCATGGTTGCCAATATGCAGGCCAACACCGTGCTGGAAATTCTTTTGGAAAAACATAATGCGTCCCTGCAGGATTGCGAACGCAATCATGGTTAGATGCAGACTAACCAAACCCTTGAGTTTGCACAATAACGTTTTACACATTCACAAAGTCAAAGTATATATAATCCGACGAATGAAAATAACCCTGAATAACAATCCCGAAGTGATATCCGCGGAAAATATAACGGTTTCAGATCTTCTGAAACTTAAAAATTTCACCTTTAAAATGCTGATCGTTAAGATTAATGGCAGTTTGGTGAAAAAAACAGAATACGATGCGGCAACCATCAGCGATGGCGATGATGTCATGGTGCTTCACCTGATCTCAGGGGGATAAAAAAGACTATACAACCTCAGCTACAACAAAATTACTTCCACCCACAAAAACCAGGTCCCCGGCCGATGCCTCATTCCTGGCCGATTCAAAGGCATGGTTCACCGAATGATAGACCGATCCGTTTAGGCCGGCCTTCAGTGCCTGTTCCTGTAGCAATGCAGCATCAAGCCCGCGTGGGATGTCAGGCTTGCAAAAGTAGTAGGTGGCATTTTTTGGCAGTAATTCCAGGATGGGTTCAAGGTGTTTATCGTTCACGACACCAATCACAAAATGAAGGTGCTTGTGCGGCGTGACCGAGATCTGGGCGAGTACCTCTTTTAATCCTCCCTCGTTATGACCCGTATCACAAATGGTGAGTGGATCATGATCAAGGATTTGCCATCGTCCTGAAAACTGCGTGTTTTTCACGACATTTTTTACCCCTGACCGTATTACTGCCTCATCCAGCTTGAATCCCTGCTGATTGAGGTTATGACAGACTCCCAAGACGGTCACCATGTTTTTAAGCTGGTATATTCCGGTCAGCGGGCTGGCAAGTCCTTTTAAGTAAAGTTGTTTGCCCCTGTAAATATCCATTTCCCGAAAGGCAGGATCAGTTTTCGTCAGGCGATACTTGCCCACGCGAAAATGCTGGTCGGCAAAGAATATTTCCGAATCAGCTGCAAGGGCCTTGTCACGAAATATTTCCATGGATTCCTGCTGTGTTTCTCCGATTACAACCGGGATACCGGTCTTGATAATTCCCGCTTTTTCACCTGCGATCTTCTCCAGGGTATCGCCGAGGAACTGCATATGGTCGAAACTCACATTGGTCACTACCGACACGATGGGGGTGATGATATTGGTCGAGTCGAGCCGGCCGCCAAGTCCAACCTCCACAACGGCTATATCCACCTGCTGCTCCCTGAAATAATCGAAGGCCATGCCCACCGTGAGTTCGAAAAAGGAGGGCTGAATGGACTCAAATTGTTTGCGGTGGTGCTGGATGAATTTGCTGACATAGCCTTTCCTGATCATCTTTCCGTTGACCCTGATGCGCTCACGAAAATCCTTCAGATGCGGTGAAGTATAAAGCCCGGCCCGGAATCCGGCCGTTTGAAGAATGGAGGCAAGCATGTGTGAAACAGAACCCTTGCCGTTCGTTCCGGTGACATGCACTGAAATGAAAGAATTTTGCGGATTGCCCAGCAGGTTACACAGGGTAATGGTGTTGTCGAGGTTTGCCTTGTATGCCTGGCCTCCGATACGGTGGTACATTGGCAACTGCGCGAAAAGATAATCGATCGTTTGTTTGTAAGTCATAGGTTCAGTAAATGGCACCCCCGACGGAGTCTCTTTCCGCTCCGGTGACACTTCGGAGGCAGTTGACCTCATTGCGCCACCGCAACACCCCAAGAAATGCAAAGATAAGTGCCTCTTTGTAATTGATGGTATTGAGATCCGGAATGATGAGTCCGGGTTCTGCATGCATCCGGATCCGGCTTACCAGGAATTTGTTCAAAGCCCCGCCACCGGTCACCAGTATCTTCTGGTCGCCGCTTCCCGGTGCGGCATGCGAAATCTGAATAGCCACATGTTCACAAACCGTCGCTAGCAGATCGTTCGTGTGAAGGTTTGCACTTTGAATTACCGGAAACATTTGTTCGAGCACCCATTCTTTGCCAAGCGATTTAGGCGGGACCATGCTGTAGTAGGGCAGGGCATTGAGTTTAGCAAGTAATTCCGCATTCACAATACCGCGCTGTCCCATCTCCCCGTCCCGGTCATAGTCAAGCCCGGCAGCATTGGCCAGTTTATTCAATACAATGTTTGCCGGACCAATGTCAAAGGCGATCCGTTTATCCTCCGCCTGAAAAGAGATATTGGCAAATCCCCCGATATTCAGGCAATAATCGAAATCATTGAAAAGCATCTGGTCCCCGATCGGAACCAATGGCGCACCCTGTCCCCCAAGTGCCACATCCAGGGAGCGGAAGTCACAGACAACCGAAAGACGGGTTTCAGCAGCTATGGCTGAACCACGTCCGATCTGACTGGTGATCCGTTTACCGGGCTGATGAAATATCGTATGGCCGTGTGATGCAATGAAATCGGGACTAATACCCTGCCTGGTGATGAACTCCCGCGTCATCCGTCCAAGCAGGTGTCCATATTCAATATCAGTGGCGACAAAATCGAGGGCTGTTGCATTTTCAAGGGAAGACAATCTTTCTTTCCACATGGCAGTATAGGCCATTGTTTCAGCCCGTTGGATGCAATAGCTCCAGCGATCACCATAAAATTCAAACTCACAAAATGCTAGGTCCAGGCCATCCAGGCTGGTTCCTGACATTAATCCGATAACTTTATACTGCGATGTGACCATGGGGTATTATATTTTCAGAGAACCGCGGTGAGTTTTTCCAGTCCGATACCCCTGGAACCTTTGATAAGCACGGTGGAATTTTCTATTTTATGATGTTCCAGCCACATTTTGGCAAGTTCACAATCATGGAAACAGGTATTCTCACGTTTGGTGTTCAGTCTTGTAAAAATGGGCCCGACCAGGTAAACATGCTGAAATCCTTGCTGATCGGTCAATTTCAGGATATCAAGGTGTTCCTTATCCGATTCGTCGCCAAGTTCAAGCATGTCGCCAAGGATCACCGTCTTGTGGGGATACCCGGCTTCGGCGAACATGGTGATAGCGGCTTCCATGCTGCTGGGGTTGGCATTGTAGGCATCCAGGATCAGCGTGTTGAGGGCGGTGGTTACGAATTGTGAACGGTTATTTGCCGGTTGATAGGATTCGATGGCCATTTTGATGTTTTCCGTCGCGATGCCGAAATGACAGCCGATGGCAGCGGCTGCCAGGATATTACTGGAATTGTACCTGCCGTAAAGTTTCGATGCTATCCAAACAGATGACTGATCCGGGAATTTCAGTTTCATCTTCACGAATGGGTCGGCAGCCACCTCCATCAG
>CAZPWZ010000122.1:0-6951 GCA_964590675.1 uncultured Draconibacterium sp. | reverse complement strand
ACGGGAGGCGCAACCACGGTGCATGGAATCTTCAACAACATGGGACATAATGGCACCAGCAATACGGTCAATATTAACGGGAATACAATTTCAGTCAATTATTTGACGGCAACCAACGGTTCGCTGTTTGGAATTACGAATAATTCCAAGACCTGGAATTGCGAAATCAGCAATAATATAATTAAGGATTGTCAACTGTCGGCTACCGTTTCCTTTACCGGGATAAAGGTTCAGCGGCAGTTTGGCGCTCCGTATGGAAATATATGGAATATCAACAACAATGTTATCACCAATTGTACCAGACTTCAGGGAGTTGTCGGCACTCAAATTATTTACGTGATATGGAATGATGGCTCAGGGCTTACCTGCACATTTTCGGGCAACCAGATATATGATAATGTATGGCCATCAAACACGGCATGTTACGGCATGTATATTTCAAATGATGATGCCACCGCGATTAATGTCACCAACAATATTGTCAGAAACATTTCAAAACCCAATGCCGTGAACAATGTCCTGCCGAAATCCGGACCCTTGTACGGGATCTGGGTGCATGCCACTGGTTTCAATCCGACGGTAGCCACGGTTCAGGGAAATGACGTTTACAACCTCGACAATTCCTGGGGGGGAATGATAACGGCCTTCCAATGCAGCGGTTACATCATCTCTACCGTGAATGTTTTGTCGAACAGGGCTTATGCAATCAGTACGAATGATGCGGCTGTACACGGCATCTATTGCGGCGATGGCAGGTTCCAGAACATCTTCCGGAACCGGATATATGACATGCAGGCTGTCGGAGATTCAGGAGTTTTTTACGGTATCAGTACCGGCTCCGCAACAGCCGCATCAGAAATTTCCGTTTATAACAACTTTATCTCGGATCTCCGTGTCCCCGAATCCAATGAGTTTGTATCCGCCGGTCTCAACCTTTACGGTTCAACTCCCGGGACCTTCCACCGGTATTATAACAACACGGTATACCTTGACCAGAGTCCAACCAAAGGCAACCCTGTTACCGCTGCTGTCAGGGCAATCACTGCACCTAATCTTGATATGAGGAATAACATCCTGGTCAATAAGTCAAAAATATCCGGAACCGGGCAAACGATCGCATTCTGGCGGTCGACTACCTCTGGCTCGACCTATTCGACCGCTTCAAACAACAACTGCCTGTATGCCGGAATACCCGGTCCTGCAAATCTGCTGTTTTATGCCCCTGATGTTTCAACGCCGCAGGCTGCCGTTTCAATCGCCCAGTATCGGACGATTTTCCCGCAGGAGGGGAAATCATTCAGCGAAATGCCCCCCTTTATCAATGTGACGACGGTGCCCTATAATCTCAGGCTGAATGCAGCAGTAGCGACAGATTGTGAAAGTGGTGCAACTGTCATCACTGCACCTGCCATCACTGCCGATTATGACAATGAACCCCGGTTTCCGAACCCGGGATATCCTGAATCTTCCAGCCCGTATTGTTACTCATTTGCACCCGATGCCGGCGCTGATGAATTCGGAGGGATCCCTTCGCTGATCGCTTCTGTGGTCAACGCCTCCTGTTCAAATACCAGTGATGGAGCCATTGATCTTACAGTAAACACGGGGACTCCTCCATTTACCTATTTATGGAGCAATAGTGCGACCACGCAGGATATCAGCGGACTTGCTCCCGGAACCTATGCGGTAACAGTTACAGATGCCGCTGCTGCAATCAGATCCAGGTCATGGACGGTAGGACTGAGCAGTAACGGTCTTTGTGATTCCCTGACAGTCGGCGGTTCGGCCACATCCACGGTTTGTTACAATGCCCTTCAAACCATCACGGTCTCGAATTTTACCGTCACAGCCCCCGGTGGCCATGCGGAGTTCATTGCCGGTCATAATATCCTGTTTAAACCCGGCACCGTTGTGCAAAGCGGTGCATACATGTGGGGTCATATCACCACCACAAATACATACTGCTTTCAAACAGATATACCAATTACTGCTTCGGGTAACGAAAACGATTTCCCTCAAATGGGTTTGTCACCTGACATGTTCAAGCTCTACCCGAATCCCACCTCCGGCAAATTCACAATGGCGGTTACTGGTGAAAATCCGAGCGGAAAGTTGAATGTAGAGATTTTCAGCATGCACGGCGAAAGGATATACAGCGCAGAAATGGGCGGAGATAAATTGTATGAGTTATCCCTGGCCGACAGGCCTGCCGGGCTCTATATCATCCGCGTGATAACGGGTAATCAGACAGCAACCGCAAGAATTCTCAGGAATTAAATCTGCGAAAGGTAGGTGATCAGGTTCACATCTGCGTTGGATATCCCCAACTTCTGCCTGAGACGGTGCCTGGCTGTTTCGAGGGAACTGATGCGCTGACCGGTTAATGCGGCAATATCTTTCGATGACATATTTAACCTGAGAAAGGCACAGAGCTTTAACTCATTGGGCGTCAATGTCGGGAATTTTTCCAGTAATTTATCATAAAATTCACCATGTACCTCCTTGAATCTCAGGGAGAATTCTTTCCATATCTCATCCTCCTGGCTCTTCTGAAGTTCCTTGGCTACCTTTTTAATGGTGTCTTTGCCCTCAGCGGTTGTCGCTTCGCTGTCGATCCTGATCAGTTTTTCAGAAAGGTCGGCCAGCATCTCATTTTTCTTCATCAGCGACATAACGTTGAGTACCATCTCCTTGTTTTTAAAATCCAACTCCTTTTCAAGGTTTTCCTTCTGGAGGATGGCATTTTTTGCCTTCACTTTTTGCCTTCCCCAGGTAAGGATCATGATGAGTACGACCGATATCAATAAAATAACAATGATGATGGTAATAAAATCTTTTCGCTGCTGTTCAATGGCCTTCTTTGCCTGTTCCTTGTCGAAGTTGTACTGTGCCTCCAGCTTGATCAGCGTTTTTTGTTTTTCTCCATCATTAAGACTGTCTTTCAGCTGGTTAGCCAGGGTGGCATAACGATAGGCTGTCAGCGTATCATGCATGGCCAGGTGCAATTTATTAAGCAATTCCGCGGCGCTGAGTGCAACCTCCTTAAATCCCTGTTTCTGACCCTCTTTCAGCGCTTCACTTGCAAATTCGACTCCCTTTTGATAGTCTTTTGTTGCCATGTAATATTCACCGAACTGAACCTGGCATTTTGTGATCCTCAGCCAGTTATTCAGCATTTTAAAAATTTCAAGGGCCCGCTGAAAATAGGCAATCGATAATTTATAATCCTTCATTTTGAGGTAGGTCGTCCCGATGTTGAGCGAAATACTGGCCTCCTGGCGTATTTCTCCCGATTTCCTGGCAATATCGAGGCCCTCCAGATAATTCTTTATCGCCAGCTTAAATTCGTTCTGATCGGAATAAACGCTTGCAATGCTGTTCAGGTTGCTTGCAATGCCATCGGCTGAATTTGTTTTCTTCGACAGATCCAGCGAAATATTTAAATACTCCAATGCTTTCTGGTAATTCTTCTGGTTCAGATACAGGACGCCGATGCGGCTTGAGGCCTGCGCCATTCCCCTGAAATTCTTCAGTTCGTCATACAGTTTCAGGCTCTGAAAAAAATATTCCGAACTTTTATCCTTATCCCCGAAGTCGCCATAGATCACACCCAGCGCATCGAGCGCCAGGGCGATTTCTGTCTTCATTTCCAGTTTTTCGGCCAGTTCCCTTGATTTTTCGGCATAATCCAGTGCCGCCTTATAATCTGTTCTGATATAATACAGCCAGGTCAACCTCAGCATCGTCGTCAGTTTTCCCTCCTGATCCCCCGATTTCTCAGCAATCTCAAGTGCCTGCAATCCGTAATTCAGTGCCTTCGGCAAATCGTTCCCTATGAGCTCTTCAGCCAGGATTTGAAGCGTTTTGATCTTTTCTTCGGGGGTTTTACTCTTTTTCAAAGCTGCCTCAAGGCTGTCGACTCTTGGATTATTGACAGCAATGCCATCCCTGACCTGCATCAACAGCAACGACGCTGTGAAGGCAACCATCAGTATTTGAATCCTCCTGATCATCAATATCGCTAAATCAAATTTTATTGCAGTAATAATTCAATTTCAAAGGTAAACCTTTTTTTATGAAAAATCCACACGCATCCGGTTTAAAGATTTCTTATACTTTTACACATTAAATTTTTAACAAGGATCATTATGACAACCCGAATTCATATTATAGGGAGATGCCTCCTTTTGACAGCGATAAACCTGATTTGGGCTTCCTCCATGGCACAGGACACTTTTTCCATTGTGGCCATTGATTCCATAACCGGAGAAATAGGCAGTGCAGGTGCCTCCTGCGTGGGCTCCTCCTCCACCTATCCGCATGGGGCGCAGATTCTGAGCGATGTAATCCCTGGAATCGGGGTCATCCATACACAGGCAGCCTGGACTCCGGTGAACCAGCAAAATGCCCATGCCTGGATGATGTTGGGTCTTCCCCCGCAACAGATCATCGATTCGTTGGTGGCCCATGATGCCAATAACAATCCCACCACCCGTCAATATGGCATAACGGATTACAACGGAGGCCATCCGCGGAGTGCCTCCTATACCGGTATCAATTGTCTTAATTACAAGAATGATACTTCCCACCTCAATTATTCCATCCAGGGAAATATCCTTCTGGGGCAACAGATACTCGATTCCATGCAGCACCGGTTTATGAATACCACCGGCACCCTCGGCGACCGCCTGATGGCCGCATTGCAGGGGGCCAAGGTCATTGGTGCCGATACACGCTGCGCGGTCAGGAATACTTCATCACAGTCAGCCTTTATCCGGGTGGCTAAAATGACTGATCCGGCCGACTCGCTCTACCTTGATCTCTGGATGGCATACCCGCAAAATTACACCGGCGCATTCCCTGTCGACCCCATCGACTCAATACAGTCACTCTACGATGCCTGGAAAATCCTCGTTGGTGTGAATGGCGGCATGCAGATGCAACAGGCCCCGGTCAAGGTTTTTACTGATGCTGCCGGGAAAACGGTTTTCGATTTCAGCCGGTGCAAAGATTATCTGAACAGGCAGTTAACCATCTATGACATGTCCGGGAAAACCATCCTGGCAGTTCAGGTGATCCAGAGGGTAATGCGGGTTGACCTCTCCGGTTGCAGCGGCGGCCAGGTCATGGCCTACAGGCTCACCCGGCAGGATCAGACATTGGTAACCTCAGGCAAATTCATTAACTGATTGCCGAATATTCATATGGTCACCGGAAAGAGGAATTTCTGATTTATCCGGTTTTTTATACTTTCGCAGGGCCTGTGCCAAAAATACTGAATGCAAAATATTTTCCTGCATCTCCACCCCGTTAAAATCAGTGCATCCGCGCTGAAATTCAACCGCACCTTCGGCCTGGGCGGGATGGCTGCAATACTCGTCATTATACAGATTATTACCGGTGTGCTGCTGCGGTTTTATTACGTCCCCTCCCCTGCCGGAGCCTACGATTCCATCCTGTTCCTGACTGAAAGGGTACTATTCGGTCCTTTTATCCGCAACATCCATTACTGGAGCGGGGTGTTCCTGCTGATGATAACGTTTCTCCATTTCCTCAGGGTCTTCTTCACGGGTGCCTACCGGGATGCGCGCAAAGTAAACTGGCTGTTTGGATTGATGCTGCTTTTCCTGGTCGTGCTCTCCAACTTCACCGGTTACCTCCTCCCATGGGATCAGCTTGCCTACTGGGCCATCACCGTGAGCACCAATATAATAAGCTATTTTCCCCTGTTCGGTGACAGCCTGCGGGCCATGATCATCGGAGGCAGTGAACTGAACGCTGAAACACTTCAGAACTTCTTCACTTTCCATACAGCTGTTTTACCTGTGTTGCTGGCAGCCATCATTCTATACCACTTCTGGCGGATTCGCAAGGCAGGTGGCATCATGCTTCCCGGATCATCAGGGGATGAGGAAAAATTGGCAGTCATGCCAAATCTGGTATACAGGGAGTTTATTGTCGGATTGGTGTTGCTGGCGGCATTGCTCACCTTCGCTGCCCTGTTCAATGCCCCCCTGCTCGCAAAGGCTAACCCGGCATACAGCATGAACCCGACCAAGGCGCCCTGGTATTTCGCCGGCGTTCAGGAACTGCTGATGCATTTCCATCCCCTGTTCGCAGCGTTTATCATACCGCTGATTGTCCTGGTATTCCTTGCCTGGATTCCCTTCTTTAAATTCGATCGGCCATCCAACGGCATATGGTTCATTTCTGTCCCTGGAAAACGATCTTCAAAAACAACCGCGATTTTTGCGGCAACGGTGACACTTTCCGGGGTTCTGTTCAACGAATATGTGCTGAATTTCGAAATACTGCTGAAAGGCATCCCGGGGGTTATCAGCAACGGTTTCATCCCCTTTTTCATCCTGGCAATATTGATAGCGGGCTACTATTGGTTTTACCTCAGGAAACCAGGCTTGAAGAAAGCAGAATTAATCCAGGCCGTGTTTGTTTTTATCATGGTGGCTTTTATTGTATTGACGGTTATCGGGATATTTTTCCGGGGAAAGGACATGGAACTCGCCTTTCCCTGGAATGTAACGATACATTAAGAAATATTCAAAAGTTTGAAGGAATGTCAGAACTTTAACAGTTCAGGAAATATTATCGTAAAAAAACAATCCGGCTATATATTAACTCACATTCAACTAGATCCAGATTCAGGTGATAAAAATAAAAACGGATACCAATCAGCCTAAAATGTCCGGGTCCGGCCAGATCACCCGCCGTGATTTTTTCAGCATGGCATGGAAAGGACTGGGCATACTGGCCGGTTTAGAAGTGGCTGGAATGGTTATCGCCTATTTTTTCTCCGGTAAAGATAAAAATGGCAATCCACCCAGGCAACTATTGGAGGCCGGTCCGGTTGAAACATTCGCCCCGAATACTGTAAGTGATTTCATGGGAGGCAGGTTCTACCTGGCCCGTCAACCCGAGGGAGGATTTATTGCC
>CAZPWZ010000121.1:0-6964 GCA_964590675.1 uncultured Draconibacterium sp. | reverse complement strand
ATGCGAAACGCGAAACGCGAAACGAAAAAACGGGACGCGGGACACGGGACGCGGAACGAAAATCGAGACACGGGACACGGGACACGGGACGCGGGACCATGGTCATCTGAGTATATGGATTTTGCCTGAAAAGGTTTTGTTTTTCGTTGCAAGCTTCGCAAAATATATTCCCTGCTCCAAGCCGGCAAGGTTGGTGGTGAATTGACCGGATGACAGATGAACCCTCGACTCGCGGATCATTTTCCCCTGTGCCGTAAACAGTTGAAAAACGGCATCTGTGTCTTTCTCAGGAATAGTGATGGTAACCTGATCCTGTGAAGGATTTGGATAAATGTTCATTAAATTTTCGCTCATCTCTTCAATCCCTGGAGGGTATTTGACAGACACGACTTTTTGTGCCATGCCTATATTTTGCAAAGCATCGACCACAATCACGCTGTATGTCTGGTCATCCTCGACCGTAATTGTGATCGAATCTCCCGAGGCCAGGGTATTCCAGAATATCTGGTAAGGCGGTGTCCCGTTGCTGACGGTTGCATGCAATGTAAGGATTGTTCCCTTGAATACAGCTGTGTCGCGACCTAAAGTAACCGACAAAGGCAATGCCGACATCCGGTAGATATCACGGTAGTTGGCCGTAACCAGGCTACCCTCCTCATTCACCTGCAGCAATGGAATTCCCTGGTCTTTACCGAGCCATTTGTATTCAGTGATATCGCGGTTGAACGGAAAACCTGCTGACAACGAATCGATATAGATACTGTCATGAATATTCAGGGTCGATTTCACCCGGACCGTTTGAAAGGATCCAAATGGCGTGATCAGCATTCCATAACCATCAACCACGTTCGACCGCGTCCGCCGGGTACTGTAATAAACCATCTCAGGTATTGAGATAGAAAAGGAGGCCGTGGATGCCCATGTTTTTCCGGGAGTCAGGGGAAATTCGTAATAGGTATCGGGATTATCATATTTAGCCGGGATGGGCACCCCAAGTAAAGTGTAGGCTGAACCCAGGTCACTGTAGGAGGTTTCGCTGTTCCTGAAAAATGCGTATCCCTGTGTGAGCGGCAAACCCGGAATGACCATGCCGTTGCGCGGGGAAGCCAGGTTGGCTCCGCCAAGGATGACAAAAAACAACTGATAAGCCGATGGGGTCGATGTAGCCATTACAAAGGTATCAATACGCTGGCCAAGCGCCTCCAGTTCCGCAAAGTTCCAGGTCGTGTCCATGGCTGTTTGCGAAAACCCGGCCGGAACGAGGTTGGTAACACTGACCCTGAGCGTATCGCCTGGCATCGGCATATCAGTTTGATCGATAATCACTTGCGAAAAAATCGAGGAACAAAGCAAAAAAGTCGTCAGGTAAATTGTCAATATTTTCTTCATCGTGGTGGTGTTTTACAATATTTGTCACATGCATCATGTCCTGAAGCAGGCAAGTCCTATAACTTCGCTTTGCTCTTTTTGGCGATGCTGAAAAGATCTTTGAGATTGGTAAAGTCGCGCTGGAACTTAAGACCGACCCCTTGTGTATAAGGTGCATTGTTATTGAGGATATTCAAGGTGTTTGTTCTGTTAAATGCCCTGACACGCCAGCGCCTGTTTTTGGTCAGGATATACTCGATATTGATATCGCCGACGATGGTACTCGACTGCTGGATCGATGAATTCGCATACGAATTCATCCCAAAAGTCCCGTCAATCAGCAGCCGGTCATCAAAAAGCTGGGTCGAAATACCCACGTCAAATTCCTGTTGCGTTGAGCTGGTGCCCGGTTTGTAGTTCATATTCACATTAACATTGGTCGTTATCTGCGACAACATACTGTTAATCTGATTAGTAACGAGCGACATGGAGGTTGCTCCCACATCTACCCCGCTGCTTGAACTGGCAACAACCGGTTTGAACTGATTCAACACCATGAGGTAGATGGTCTGCTCTGTGACCGTGGTGGCATTGTTTGTATCAATACTCGTAAATACCAGGTTTTTAATGCTTTCTTCCACATTGGGAAGATTAATGGCAAAGGACATGTCTGGATTCATCAGCTTACCGCCAAGCCGGATAATACATTCCACCGGGATCCGAATCCCCTCCTCCTCCGGCGAGGTGGTAAGGCCCTTTAACGGAGCCTTGGTTTTATAGACTGCACTGATCGAAATATTCGCATCGGCCGGATCACCGCTCCAGCTGATAGTACTTCCCTCCTTGATCGACATGGGCAATCGCAGCAGGTTCTTAAACTGAAAAAGAAAAGAACCTTTTGCCAGCGTATAGGTTCCAGATAAGGTAAAGGGGGTTGTAGGCGTCATTCCCATCAACAAATTCCCCGTTCCCGTGGCCTTCAGATTTCCAAGCTGATCAGGCAGATAGACTTCGATCTCTGCCTCCTGGTTCACCCGCAAACCAAGATCAAGCGAAAGTCCGCTTGTATTTAATTGAGTTTTTCCCCTGACAAGTTCCAGTGAATCTTCATCGGGACCAATGAAAATAATATAATCGGCCTGTCCGACTGATTCGGTAAGATCAATGGGAATTACTACATGGGTTTTACCGCCGTTGGATGCCCTGACAAAAACATTTATGTTCTCGGGAGGACCTGTAACACTCACATTACCCGTAGCGCGGGCGTTCCCGAAAAATATGCTGTTTTGCGCCCTGGTATTGCTGAATGCGGCAAAATCATCCATTTCAATATTCAGGGCCAGCCTGAGATTGGTGAAATTTTCATGTGTTATTTTGCCATTTAAAACCGCTTTATGGCCCAGGGAATCGAAAATCGTAATATTGTTAAAGAAGAAGCCGTTTGTATCCACAGTTACGATATCGGCAAATGAATAGGGGACATTCAGATAATTGATCTTGAATTCGGTGCGCATCATCTTAATCTGACCGGTAAACAGGGGTTTGTTCAAATTTCCCCTGATCTTTACCTGTCCTGATGCCAACCCGTTCACCCCGGTCATAAAACTGGAAACAAATGGTCCAAGCATGCGCAGGTTCAGGTTTTTGAGGGTCAGGTCAAAATCCAGAAGCGGATTCTTTTTATCCATAAAATAGCTCCCTGTCAGTGAAAAAGGAATGTTCGTACCGACATTGCCCGTGTAGTAGATTTGTGATTTCACATCAAAACGTGTGGCCTCATCATCATACAGGATATCAAAGGTCGCGTCGCCCAGGGCCTCCTTGTTGAATTTGAATTTATCAATGCGGAGATCAGAAAGCACCATAATATTGGAATATGGCTTTGCAATCCGCACCTGGCCGCTCAGTATCCCATCGATGTCAACCTGGTCGCTTCCGATCAAATGGTCGAGCCTGGAAATATCGACCTTGTTAAAGTTAACATTCAGCGTGTCTGCAGCAGATCCGCTCATGGTTCCGTTAATCCTGAGATATTGGTCCCCGGAAAAAAATGACAGTTTTGAAAATGCAACCGAGGAGGTATCAATAATGACATAATTTTCCGGATCAACATTCCAGTATTTTTCATTCAGGAACACATTACAATGATTCAATTTCAAGCTGATCTCAGGGCTAAGGCTGAAACTGGCAAATCCGTCTAGTTCACTTGGTTTATCATTCCCAAACCAATTTATTTTATACAGTATGCTGTCCTGGCGGAGATTGGATACGAGCTGAAACGAGTCAATTTTCACTTCCAGGGAATCCTGCTTGGTTGCACGCTTGAAATAAACCTGTTTAGCCCCGGTTTTGATGGTCAGCTCATTCATTTTATTCTCAGCGTAAAGGAACCAACCGTTCAATTCGATATCATTGATAAACAGTGCGGGTGAGTTTCCCTTCATGATGATTTCCCGCTGTGCCTCATCATAGTGGCCAAAAAGTGTTGTGTTGGGCGCTATCTTTAAAAAAGGGAGGAACATGTTTGTCACTTCCGACGATTCATTGAACCGGACCTCATACACCATTTTCTGATTTGTTTGCGACTCGCCCAGCGCGATCAGGGAATCATTCATGTTGAATGAGGCAAGATAATTTTGGATGAAAGTACTCAACGACGGGATCAGTGCCTTAAATGAAAAGTCACCGGTAACATCGGCATCCACAAAATCGGATTGCAGGTGATAACTTTTCCCGGCTGCGGTATCCTGACGGGTCAGCAAAGAAAGCTGATCCATTGTTATCAGTTTTTTACCCTCCGTGTAAACCGTACTATCAATTAAAATGGAACCATCGATGTTATCCAGGCTGTTGCCTTTGAATTTCACGTTCAGGCTGGCTGAAAGGATTTCGACCGAGTCGCGCCTGAGCAAATTCATGGCGAATAACTGGGCATGATGGATCCTGGCATGAAAATCAAAATCCGGTATCGAATCGCTCATGTCAATCAACCCGTTGAAGTCAAGTTGCAGGTTCGTATCATCGACATGCAGCTTCCCGGAAAATTTCTTTTCCGCCAGAAAACCGTTAACATCCAGGTTCTTGTAATTATATTTGTAAAGGTTGATCGAATCAATGCGGAGATTAATGTTAAGGTTTGCATCATTCAGGCTGAACCCTTCACCGTTCACATCAGACCTGAAGGTTGTAATGCCAAAATAATCCGTATTATCAGTCAATTTCCCGATATCAAAGGAGCTCACATCAAGCCGCCCGTTATATCCAATCAGCGGACTGCCTTTTTTCTTTTTCAGCGAAAGGTCGGCTGTAATTGTACCCAGGTCGGTATTGACCCGGGCATTGGCCACAAAATCATTATAAAAACCTGTGAATATGCCTTTCAGGCTAAAAACCCCAATATTCGCCAGCATCCCCGGTAATTCAAGGTGACGCATGTCGCCCGGGATCAGCAAGGATTCGATATCCTCCTTGTTGGTATTCATCGCCTTTATATTGAGATCGATGAAAGTCTCCTCAACATCAGGCAATCCGAGAGCGCTGATATTCCCGTAAAAAAAAGTATTCTTGCCAAAGGCAAACCGGAGGTTGCGGGCTTTAAAATTACTTACAGTCCCTTTTATATCACCCGAGAGCCTTATCCTGTCCTTCATCACCAGCAACTCGGAAGCAAAGAAACCGATATCCTGCAAATCAAGATAAGAGGGCTCAATCTTTGCCTGGATGTTCACTTTGTTCAGAAAATCATTATAGGCGCTCCAATTGTCATACAGAAAGTCAAAGGTCAATGCCAGGTCGGAATGATCGGTGAGGATCTTTAGGTTATGTGCTTTTAAGAAGGCGGGACTGACCTGAAATGTCCCGCTCAGGTTGTGAATAACAATGCCGCTGCGCTCCCTGGCGGCAAGATGTTTGATATTCAGGTTGATCGTATCTGCATCAAAAAAAATATCGGTCAGCTCGAGATTGATGTCGGAAACATCAATATTGGTATAATCCATACCTTCAGGCGCAAGAGGCTCATTTTCATCCTGAAAATGAAATCGTGTATCCTTCAGGCTGACGGCCGAAATGGAGATTCCCCAGGGGGTGGATGGGATTGTATCAACTTTGAATGTCGTATCTGTTGAAGAAAAATAATCGACGATAAACTGCAGATTCAGCGCACTGTCGCCACGATGGGTGATCAGCTGGATTATTCCATTGTCAATGAACACCTTATTGATGTTGACGTTGTGTTTTTTCAGGGAAAAAACTCCGGGTCTCAGTCCCAGGGTTTTGGCAGAGAACATAATGTCGTTATATTTATCCCGGATTGAAATCCCCTCAATCACTAGTCCCTGCCTGACAGAGAGTCTTAATCCGCTGATCCTGATTTCGGTTTTCATTCCCGTTGCCAGGTAGTCAGCCACCAGGCGCACCGCCAGATTTTGCACAGGCTCGCTCCTGAATATCATATAGAGCGTGATCACCAGTGAAAAAATCACTGTGAAAACATAAAGCAGTATTTTTGCGCCCGTTTTTATGGTAATTTCGCGATTAATTATGCAAACCTACATTCTCGGCATTGAATCCTCTTGTGACGACACGGCAGCCGCAGTCATCATGAATGATGTCATCCTTTCCAATGTCACTGCCGGCCAGGATGTTCACAAGAACTTCGGGGGAGTGGTCCCGGAGCTGGCTTCGCGCGCACATCAGCAAAACATAATCCCGGTAATTGAAACCGCCATCCAAAGAGCAAATATAAGTAAAAATCAACTTTCTGCCATTGCATTTACGAGGGGTCCGGGGCTGTTGGGATCACTTCTGGTCGGAACTTCATTTGCCAAGGCATTATCCCTTGGGTTAAACATCCCGCTTATCGAGGTGGACCATCTGCAGGCGCATATTCTGAGCCATTTTATCAGGGATGCAACCAGGTCAAATCCTGTTCCTGAATTTCCTTTTTTATGCCTTACGGTTTCCGGCGGGCATACGCAGTTTGTACTTATCCGTGACTATTTCGACATGGAGATAATCGGCCAGACCATTGATGATGCTGCCGGAGAGGCATTTGACAAAGCGGCCAAGATCATGGGAATTCCCTATCCCGGCGGCCCGCTCATCGACAAACTGGCACAAACGGGTGATCCTGCAAGGTTCACCTTTTCAAAGCCCAATATTCCCGGTCTCGATTTCAGCTTCAGCGGATTAAAAACCTCCTTCCTGTATTTTCTTCGCGATGAATTAAAAAAGGATCCCGGTTTCATCGAAAAAAACAAAGACGATCTTTGTGCCTCCATACAGGCCACCATTGTTGATATGCTGATGCTGAAACTATCAATGGCCATGCAGCAAATACGTTCTTCGGATCACCTGAACCGATGGCCCGACGTTGCCATCGCAGGCGGTGTTTCGGCCAATTCGGGGCTGCGCAGAGCCCTGCAGAACGCGCGGGATAAATCAGGCTGGAATATCTTCATTCCCCCGTTGCAATATTCAACGGACAATGCCGCCATGATTGCCGTTGCAGGCTACTTTAAATTTCTAAAAGGGGATTTCGGAAGCCAGGATGCAACACCCTATGCGAGGGCGACGGGCACGAAGAAAAGGATTT
>CAZPWZ010000120.1:0-6967 GCA_964590675.1 uncultured Draconibacterium sp. | reverse complement strand
TGATCGAAGAGGCTGAACGTGTGGCCGCCATTGAAGCAACGGCCGAGGGTCTCAACTGGACATTTGCCCCGATGGTTGATCTGGCGCGTGATCCGCGATGGGGAAGGGTGATGGAGGGATCGGGGGAGGATACCTGGCTTGGAAGTAAAATCGCCCAGGCAAGGGTCAGGGGTTTTCAGGGAACCGATCTGAAGTCGAACAACACACTCCTGGCCTGTGCAAAGCATTTTGCAGCCTATGGGGCAGCACAGGGTGGCCGTGACTATCATGCGGTTGATATTTCCAGGCTTTCACTTTGTGAATGGTACCTGCCGCCATTCAAAGCATGCGTCGACGCAGGTGTTGGCTCCATCATGACCTCATTTAACGAAATCGCCGGGGTCCCTTCCACATGCAATTCCTGGCTACTCACCGATCGTCTCAGGAAGGAGTGGGGATTTAATGGATTTATTGTAACTGACTGGACCGCCACCAGGGAATTGGTATACCATGGGGTAGCCGAAGACAACAAGGAGGCTGCCAGGCTGTCGCTGAATGCCGGTGTGGACATGGAAATGGTTGGCACCACCTTCATGGATAACCTTCCCGGGTTATTGAAAGATAATAAAATTGAACTCAGCAGGATCGATGAAGCTGTTCGTTCAATTCTTGAGGCAAAAGCAAGGCTGGGACTGTTTGATGAGCCTTACAGGTACTGCGATAATACGCGCCAGGAAAAGGAGGTATTTACACCCGGTCACCTGGAGCTGGCGAGAAAAATGGTTTCGGAAAGTTGTGTTTTACTGAAAAATGAAAATCAAATCCTCCCCATCCCTGCAGGTACTGTTCGCATTGCTGTTATCGGGCCATTGGCCGATTCAAAGCAGGATATGCTTGGAAGCTGGTCAGCAGCAGGCAGATGGGAAAACAGTGTCACCCTGCTTGAAGGACTGAAGAACAGAAGCGGTAATAAATTGGAGGTGGTTTACGAAAAGGGATGTAATATCAGCGATGACGATAAAAGAGGATTTGATGCAGCGGTAAAGATAGCCATGAATGCTGATTATGTAATCCTGGCGTTGGGCGAAAGCAGGCAGATGAGCGGTGAAGCTGCCAGCCGCAGCAGCATCGGCCTTCCGGGGGTACAGCTGGAACTTGCCAAAGCCATCGTACAAACAGGGAAACCGTTGGTTGTCGTGCTGTTTAACGGCAGGCCCCTCACCATCACCGGCCTGGCTGAACTGCCCGTGGCTATACTGGAAGCCTGGTTTGGCGGAACGCAGGCAGGGAATGGCATCGCCGATGTGCTGTTCGGTGATGTCAACCCGGCAGGGAAGCTCACCATGACCTTCCCGAGAAATGAGGGGCAGATCCCAATTTATTATAATGTTAAGAATACGGGCAGGCCATATGATAAGGCTGATCCCGGGTACAAGTATGTTTCAAAGTACCTGGACGTTCCAAATGACCCGCTTTTTCCGTTTGGATTCGGACTCAGCTATACAAGTTTTAACTATTCCGGGCTTGAAGCCATTGCGGAGGCCAATCGGATCAAGGTAGCCGTTAAGGTTTCCAATTCAGGAGATCGCGACGGGGAAGAGGTGGTTCAATTATATGTGAGGGATAAGGTGGGCTCGATAACGCGGCCGTTGAAAGAATTGAAGGGTTTTCAGAAAGTGCTCATAAGGAGAGGCGAAACAAAAACCATATCTTTTGAACTTACAACCGATGACCTGGCATTTTATCATCCGGATCTGAAAAAATACCGGGAACCGGGAGAATACATTATTGAAGTCGGAACCAATTCACAGGAGACAATTTCAGAATCAGTTTTTCTGAATTGACCCCACTGAAACAATGATTTCAGCGGCGTACCCCTTTTCAGGGAGTTGCTGAAAGCCGGCCAGGACGGTATAGATCAAACGAATAATAAATCACAGGAGAAGGCATATGAAAAGTATCACGATCATAATAATTGCGGTTTTTACTTTCACTTTCATTTCCGGAAAATCGCAACAGATTGTATTCAAATCACATGGAAAAATTTCTTATCCTCTGACAACGGATGAAGAGGCCATGCTTGATTCCATTCAGCGAAAAACATTTCTTTTCTTTTTAAAGGAACATCACCCGGAAAAGGGAATTGTCAAAGACCGTACAGCCACGTGGGCTCCCTCGAGCATTGCAGCAACAGGATTTGGGATTCCATCATTTGCCATCGGCGTCGAACGACATTGGATAACACGTGAAAAAGCAGCGGAGATCACACTCCGGATCCTTAAGTTCTTTGCCGGGTCAGTTCAAACTGCCGACACCAATGTGACAGGGTACAAGGGATTTTATTATCATTTCCTCAGGATGAATTCAGGAACCAGGGAATGGAATTGTGAACTATCTTCCATAGATACCGGTATCCTGATGATGGGGATTATTTTTGCCCGCAACTATTACAACCTGGATAATGACACGGAAAAACAGATCCGTTCACTTGCGGCATTGTTGCTTGACAGGGTTGACTGGGATTTCATGAAGATGCCCGACAAGGGTAAATTTGCAAATACGATTTCCATGGGATGGTCGCCCGAAAAAGGATTGCACGATTATGGCTGGAGCGGCTATAATGAGGCGCTGTTCCTTTACGTACTTGCTGCCGGCAGCGGAATGGAAAATGCGGAAAAAAGCTACCATTCATGGCTGTCATCCTATAAATGGAACACCCCTTACCCGGGGCTCTCGCACGTGGCATTTCCCCCTTTGTTCGGACATCAGTTTTCGCAGGCATTCATTGATTACCGGGGCATTGCCGATGTTTACATGAGGGAAAAAGGAATTGATTATTTCGAAAACTCCCGACGTGCAACCTATGTCCAGAGACAATATGCCATCGATAATCCAAAAGGCTGGGTCGGGTACGATTCACTTTGCTGGGGAGTTACTGCAAGTGATGGACCTACAGATAAATACAATTTCGATGATAAGAAATTCTTAGGATATGCAGGAAGGGGGACAAGCGGTCCCGATTACAATTATTTTGATGACGGCACCATTGCGCCTTACGGTCCGCTCTCATCGCTGCCGTTTGCACCGGAAATAGTGCTGCCGACCATTCAATCCATGAATGAAAAGTATGGTAAAAAACTGTGGGGCAGATATGGTTATTATGATTCCTTCAATCCGACAGCCAAATGGGTGAATGATGATTTCATCGGCATTGACCAGGGGCCGATGCTCATGATGATAGAAAACTTCAGGACAGGTTTCGTATGGAATTATGTAATGAAAGATCCGATCATCCAGGAGGGATTGAACAAGCTCGGTTATGAATATTTAAAATGAGATTTTCCGAACCGTCGCTATGAGTGTACAGAAGCTGTTTGAGTTTGCAGCTAAATCCTAAATCAAAGGCTCTGTCCGGAAGGAAAAAAAAGGATGTTAAAGTAAAACAGGATAATAGAATGAAAGCCAATAGCGGAAAGAGATTTGCCACAGTATTCATTTCAATTCTTTTTACCACACTGCTCCATGCCCAAATTACAACCCTGGATGAATTTGAGACCAAAGCCGGCTGGGCATTCATCAAATCCGATGGGGTCACGCTCCGCCTAACCAACGAAACCGGGTTGACCGGCAACGCCATCCGGTTCGATTACGATTTTACCAAGGGAACCGGCTACGGCGGAATACAGAAGCTTTTTCCAATCAATCTTCCCGATAATTATGAATTTTCTTTTTATATCAAAGCCGAATCTCCTGCCAATAATTTTGAAATAAAATTTATCGACAGTACGGGGAACAATGTCTGGTGGGTAAATAACCGCAACTATGATTTTCCCGGGGAATGGAAAAAGATCCGGATCAGGAAAAGGCATATCAGTTTTGCCTGGGGTCCGGCAGCGGATCAAAGCCTAAACCGGATCGACAGAATTGAATTCACCATTGCATCGTTTGTTGGCGGCAAGGGAACAATCTGGATCGATGATCTGAAATTTGAACCGCTCCGGCCTGAAACGAAATCATACCCGTCTCCGCAAATCATTGCAACATCACAGGTTGAAAAACATCCGCCGGATTTAATGGTTGACAACTCCACTGAAACATACTGGCAAAGCATCAGCCCCAAGGATCAGGATGTCATCATTGATTTTAAAACCCGCAGAGAGTTCGGCGGTTTACAAATCAATTGGCTCAAAGATCATTATGCCGGTAGTTTTGATGTTCTTTTATCCATGGATGGAATGGAATGGGAGAAAGTCTATTCCGTTCATTCAAATCAGCATGAGGTTAGCTTTATCAGGCTGCCAGAGGCAGAAGCAAAGTATCTGAAATTAAAACTTCTAAAAAGTAATTCTGGCAATGGAGTAGGCATCTGCGAATTGAAATTTCTTGATATTCAAAGTTCCCTGACAATGAATGATTTTTTGATCTTCGCTGCCAAAAATTTACCCGCAGGAGATTACCCGCGTTATTTTTCCGGGCAGGCTTCATACTGGACAATCACCGGTGTCAACAATGATGTAAAAGAGGCCCTCATCAATGAAGACGGCATGGTTGAGGTGGATAAAGCCCTGTTTTCGATCGAGCCGATGCTTAAAGCCGGGGACTCCCTGTTTAACTGGAGCAATATGAATCCGGTCCAGTCAATGGGATTTACTGATTTAAAAGGGGCCTTTGATTTTTTACCTGCTGTTACGATGCATTGTGACGGGATACAATTCAGGACTGGCGTAACAGCCAGCGGAGAGGCCAATAAAAATTCAATCCTTGAAATCGGTTATGAGTTTGAAAATCAATCTGCAAAGCCAAGGGATTTTGAATTTTACCTGCTTGTACGCCCCTTCCAGGTTAATCCGTACTACCAGTTCCTGAATCTTCCCGGTGGCGTTGGGAGGATCCATTCGATCAGGGAGGAGAATGGATCACTGGTTGTGGATGACAAAGTCGTAATCTCACAAAAAAAGTATGATGCTTTCGGGGCAAGTGCATTCGATGACGGCAACCTGGTTGAGCTGATCAAAAATGGAAAGATCCCCGGGAACAAATTTGCAACCGATAAAAACGGCATGGCCAATGGCGTAATGAAATATTCAATTCACCTTGATCCGGGCGAAAAGACAGGATTCTTCGTTGTGGTCCCATTTTATGGCAATTCAACCATTGAAAACCTGAGTCCCGATTATATCGCGCGCGAATCCGGCAAATCGATTGATTTCTGGAAAAACAAAACCGGGCACATAAAATTCGACCTGCCCGCATCTGCAAACAGGATTATCAATACCTACAGGTCAAATCTGGTTTACATCCTCATCAACCGGGATAAGGCCGGAATCCAGCCAGGTTCGCGTTCTTATGAGCGAAGCTGGATCCGCGACGGGGCGCTGACATCATCGGCCCTGCTGAAATCCGGGATCGTACAAGAGGTCAAAGACTTCATTGACTGGTACGCTGATCATCAGTACGAAAATGGTAAAGTCCCCTGCGTGGTTGACTTCAGGGGTCCCGACCCGGTTCCGGAGCACGACAGCCATGGGGAAATGATCTATCTGATCCGCGAGTATTTCAATTTCACCCATGACACAGCTTACCTCAGGTCGAAAAATAAACATGTTTTAAAAGCGACAGATTACATTGAATCGCTGGTCGCTGAAAGATCGACGGATCATTTTAAATACGGGAACGACAGTGTCCGGGCCTTTTTCGGACTGGTGCCCGAATCGATCAGTCACGAAGGCTATTCGGCCAAACCGATGCATTCCTACTGGGATAATTTCTTCATCATGAAGGGATTGAAGGATGCAGTGGAGATCCAGAAAATCCTGGGTGAAAATGAAACTTACGAAAGGTTGAAAAAAGTTCGTGATACCTTCAGGGAAAATCTCTACAACTCGCTGCAGCTCGCGATGAAAACGAAGCAAATTGATTACATCCCGGGATGCGCTGAACTGGGTGATTTTGATGCAACCTCTACCACCATTGCACTTACGCCCTGCAACGAACTTAAAAACCTGCCAAAACCACAGGTATACCGCACCTTCGACAAATACTATGAATTTTTCCTGAACAGGAGAGACGGGAAAACAGACTGGATCAATTATACACCCTATGAAAACCGTTTGATTGGGTCATTTATCATCCTGGATCAGCCTGACAGGGCGCACGCGCTGATAGAATTTTTCCTGCATGATCAACGCCCGCAGGGATGGAACCACTGGGCTGAAATTGTCTGGAAGGATTACCGCACCCCGCGTTTCATCGGTGATATGCCTCATACCTGGGTTGGCAGCGATTTTATAAATTCAATCCGTTCGATGTTTGTTTATGAAAACGAATATGATCAATCGCTTGTCATTGCAGCGGCACTTTACCAGGATTGGATAGATGCCCCCGGCGGAATGTCTGTTGAAAACCTGCCAACCTATTATGGCGAGATTTCCTATGCCATAAAAAGGAATGGCGACAGCTACCGTTTCTCCATTTCAGGTGATGTGAAGCTTCCCTCCAACGGGTTGAAGATCAAAAATTTTAATGGATCTGCGCTGCCGGTTAAAGTAACCGTTAACGGAACGGAGGTCAGCGATTTTAATAAGAATGAAATTAGTGTTAAAGTGATACCAGCAGAGGTGCTGATTTATTATTAGACATACACCGACCATACTATGAGCGAGCCAGAATCCACAGCGATTTCCAATACTGAACCAAAGAGTCAGATAAAATTCACACAGCTTGCGGCCTACGGCGCCGGGGGAATTATCCCCATTGCCCTCTTCAACGTGGCTGGAATTCTTGTTGGGTTGATGGGCAATATAAGCCTGGGACTGAGCGCATTCTGGCTTGGGGCCATTTTAATTGTCCCCCGTTTATGGGATGCACTTTCCGATCCTGTTATCGGCCATCTTTCCGATAATACCCGGACCCGCTGGGG
Source organism: uncultured Draconibacterium sp. (assembly GCA_964590675.1). GTDB lineage: Bacteria > Bacteroidota > Bacteroidia > Bacteroidales > FEN-979 > CAIVAT01. The sequence continues at coordinate 69 of CAZPWZ010000120.1, read as the reverse complement.
GCGCCGTCGTCCCTACTTGCTTTTGGGAGGAATTGCCGCTGCGGTTTTCTTTGTGGTCATGTGGTGGAT